>NZ_JBHIMW010000001.1:219612-366260 GCF_042194445.1 Bartonella sp. MF74HXZ
TAGTAAAAGTATGCATAACAAAAAATCCAGACTGAAATTTCATCTACTTTATGAATGATTTAATAGAGAGAGCAATAAAGTATAATTCAAATAATAAACTTAACTCAAATAAGTATAATTTTATATATAAATAATTTTTTATAAAATTCCCATATATTTAACTAATAAATTTCCAGCATAATATAATATAAAAAACATAATTGTTGATAATATTGTCCTTTTTATACTCCAGTTCTCACCTTTAAATCTATTGTAAAAAAACATGCAAAATCCAAATCCAATTGCTGTTACTAAGGAGCGAGTAAAAGTATTCATAACAAAAAAATCCAAAATAAAATATCTATTATCACACACAAAAATATCCCTGAAATCAGTTTAGCCATAGCTTTAAAGTATGTTTACAATATCACTGATCTCAGAAATATCTTACTAGCTATTTTCTAAATAAATTAGAAACAGTGTCCCTCCACTTTACGGATGACATTGATTGTACTTATCTTTAAAACCGCTAATAGCTCCCATTACTCCGCCTGCTACTGCTGTTTCCGGACCACCTAATAAACCAATTAATGCTCCTACGCCTCCCTTTATGGCTGCTGATTCGACATAATCGCTTACTTCACAACTTGGATTCGGATGGCATTCATTGTACTTATCTATAAAACCGTCAGCAGCTCCTTCTAATCCGCCTATTGCTGCTCCTTCCGGACCAAATAATGCACCAGATGCTAGTCCTATGCCTCCGTGTATAGCAGCTGCTTCAGTATAATCGCTTACTTCACAACTTGGTGCCGTATAGCATGCATTGTATTTATCTACCACAGCGTCACCAGCTCCTGCTAGTCCACCTCCTATTGCTCCATTGACAAAGCCAGAACCGACACCTTTCGGTCCAGAAAAAAGACCTCCAACTGCACCAGCAATACCTCCTATTACTTCTCCTATGATGCCGCCTGCACCTGCTGCTTGGGAATGGGCTCCTGGGCTACAATCATCTTCTTCTGGAAAAAGCCAACTTTTTGGATGTGAGTTACTACTTGAATCACCAGCTCCTCCTATTCCGCCGCTTACTGCTCCACCGAGTAAGCCAGCACCTGCACCTCCTGGTCCAGCAATAGAACCTCCAGCTGCACCAGCACCACCTCCTAATATTGCTCCTACAGTGCCACCTGTACCTGCTGCTTGGGCATAAGCGTCTGTACTATAATCATCTTCTGGAAAAAGCCAACTTTTTGGATGTGAGTTACTACTTGAATCATTTGATGAGCTTGAACTACCCATTTAAATCCTCCTTTCTTTAAATTATTAAAAATAACTGTATCATAATGATGCGGTGGGCAATTCTTTACTGTTCATTTTATAATAAGTCAAACATAATTTGTAAAAATACTTTACAAATAATAAATACATTATGTTTATATTATATTTATACAAAGTGTATATTTTGTATAAATATAATACTATTTACAATACTGTTTAAATATGCGACATCCATCGCTCTTTCTCTTAAACAAAATCATAAATTCAAATGAGTCATTCACAAGAAAAACCAGTATCATTCTCTTGGTTTACAAGAACAACAAAGAAATATATTTATTATGTCATCGAACTCAGTTGCGTTGCTGTTGTTTTGCGTTTGCTGGGCTTGGTAAATCCTTTTATTTTTCAATCGATTATTGACCGTATTCTCCCTTTTCAGCGTATTGAAAGTCTCTATGCTATCGTTGTCTTGATGGTTGCTATCATGCTGTTTAGCACTGCTCTTAGCACTCTTTCAGGCTACTTAGGAGCTTATTTAGCCAATCGGCTTACGCTAGAATTTGGACGGCGCATTTACACCCATCTTTTAAGTCTCTCCTTGCCCACTTTACGCCGTTGGCAAGTAGGAGAATTGTTTTCACGTATTGGGGAAGTTGATACAATTCGCGGTTTTTTAACAGGAACCATCGCCACAACCGTACTGAATGTTCTGTTTGCCATTATTTATATTGCTGCACTCTTTTCCATTAGTCCGAAACTTACCTTCATTGTCCTTATCATTTTACCTTTACAAATGGGTTCTTTAGCGTTGGTCGGTCCCTTCTTGCGCCGCCAATTACGCCGTGCTTTTACTCTGCAAGCTGTCCATAAATCGCGCCTTATTGAAAGTTTTACCAATCTTGAAGCCATAAAAGCACACGTAAAAGAAGCTGCTCATACAATACGCATGCAAGAAACTTTAGCCCGTAGTTTAGATCAAAGCCTTACAACCAGTAAATTACATCTTCTCAATGGAGCCACGAGCCATATTTTTGGTGATCTTTTCACTATTTTTATTATCTTTTTTGGTGCTCAGGCAGTTCTTCAAAACCAGATTACACTAGGGCAACTTATTGCCTTTCATCTCCTCGCTGGAAATGTTTCTGGTCCTATCTTAAGCCTTGCATCCCTATGGGAAGAATGGCAGCATTTGAAAATCTCTCGTCTTCGTTTGGGCGATATTCTTAACTCCCCTCCAGAATGGGAAGAAGAAAAGCCGCCTCTTCAACTTAGCGCTCCTCCTCATCTTGAAGCCAACGATCTCTGTTTTTCTTATGGAGATAAGTCCATTATCAATCATCTTGATGTCTGTTTACAACCTGGGCAACCGATTATGTTACTTGGTCCTTCAGGGTGCGGAAAAACAACCTTGGCGAAGCTTCTTTGTGGACTCTACCCCCCAACAAGCGGGAAGATATTGATTAACGCCCAACCTTTACAGAATTTTGATGTCCGTAGCGTGCGTGAAACAATCGCGTATTTTCCTCAAAATCCTTGCCTTTTTTCCGGAACCATTCTTGAGAATATGCTTCTTGCCAAACCAGATGCCACTAAAGATGAAATCGATGCTGCACTATATGTTAGTGCTTGCCATGATTTGATTGCTCAGTTGCCTCTAGGACTTAATACCCAAGTAGGAGAGCAAGGTGGTTTTTTATCGGGTGGTCAGCGCCAACGCTTGGCTTTGGCTTGTTTCTTTCTGATAAACCCAAGCCTGCTTATTTTAGATGAACCTACTTCCGCATTGGATGACACTGTCAGTGCACAAATTGTTGAGCATTTATATAAACTTTCACAAGATCGTATTGTTCTTGTTATTACCCACAAAAGTGACCTCTTTCCTCAGCATGCAAACGTCTTAAACTTTACTGATTTGGAGGCAAAAAATGGCAGATAAAGCTCCCTATTTGCGCCCTTTGTCACCAACGCTTCATATGGTTGTTGCTGTTTTAATTGCTTTATTTCTCTTTATTGTGATCGGCAGCTTTATCGCAAAAACAGAGATTGTTGCACGGGGACAAGGAAGTGTTATTCCCACCGCTTACGTTCAGCTGGTCCAAGCGCAAAATACAGGACGCATTGAGAAAATCCTTGTAAAAGAAGGGCAATTTGTTCATCAAGGCGATCTCCTTATTCAATTAGATCCCCGTGAAGCCCTCAATGAGTGCGCACGTGTTCAAGCAGATATCGCGCAACAAACCCTTCAAGCACAAATCGCAACAGCTATTTTAACAGCTTTGCACGAAAGTGATCCTTTGGATAAAGATTTTGTGACCAAAGGGCTTGCCTATCTGCCAGCTCCTCCTTCTGGCAACACGACTGCAAGAATAGAAGGGGAAAAACTCATTAGCGCTGCCCTTCAATCTCTCCAAGATAAATTAAGAGCGCTAAAAGCACAAGCGGACCGCGTCGAGCGCAGCGGTGCAACACAACATGCGCAATTAGATAGGTTGGAAGATGATCGTCAATTAAGCCAAGGAAAATTAAAAGCTGCAAAAAGCCTGATGGAAACAAAAGTCATTAGCCAAGCCGTTTATTTAGAGCGTTTACATGACTTTAAAAATGTCGAGCATGAAATTTTAACCAATCAAAGACGTTTGGAAGAAAATGCCGCCGAAATCAATACCCTTCGCCAACAACGGAAAAGTCTCATTTCCGATGAAATCGCCCGCTATCGCCAACTTTCGCGTGAAACAGAACTGAATCTTCAAGGATTAAAAGCAAAGCTTGATAGCACTCAATACCGTCTTGATCACTTATCACTTTATGCACCTGTTGATGGGCGTATCGATGATTTAAGTATCCATACTTTGGGCGGCTTTGTAGAAGCTGGAAAAACGCTCATGCGCATTGTACCTGGTGCAGGCGGACTCATTGTCGAAGCGTTTTTTGATAATCGAGATATTGGTTTTTTAGAAAAGGGACAACGTGCTTACATCAAGTTTTCTGCCTTTCCGCCTGAACGTTTCGGTGTTATCCACGGTACAGTCGTTAATGTAGGCGCTACAGCGCGCTATGATAAAGAAATTAATAATGGTGTCTACGCTGTTTTAATCAAAATTGACCAAGATCATATCACTTTGAATAACAAACAACTTAAATTTATCCCTGGCATGACTGTGACAACTGATGTCATTACCTCAAAACGACGTCTCATTTCTTATTTCTTTGAACCTATTACCAAAGTTTTAGAACAATCTCTAAAGGAAAGATAATGTCTGTAAATGAAAATCCATCACCATCACTCATAGATCCTCTTACAGCGTTAGGAGCTATGGTTGTTTTAATGCTTACATCTCCCTTATACCGCCGCTGGCGAATCTGGGATATCGAACGCAACATAGGACCCGCCTTACAGACTGGGCAATACAAGCTCTATAAAAATGAACGTGGAGAATTTTGCGCTTTTATCACTTGGGCTTTTTTAGATGAAGAAAATCATCAATCTATGCTTGAAAAGGGAGAATTTTTACCCGATGCTAATTGGCAGAATGGAAAATACGTATGGTTTATTGATTGTGTAGCACCTTATGGCCATACTGCTCATATTGTACGCGATATGCAACGAAATATATTTCCTGATCAGCATTATTGCTACGCTGTTCGACGTAATGAAGATGGTGGAATACGAAAAATTGCGCGCTGGTGTTGCTACAGAGCAAAAAATCCAGCCAAATAGTTTTTCTAAAGCAAGTGCGCATAAATCATTTACCCCTCCCCTCTTATAAAGAAGAATCTTTTAAAAGAGTTCTCTGAGCGATAGCTATAGTAAAAGAAAGCCTTACCATATTTAGAGCTTCCCCGCTACAAATGGGTATTTTTCAGCTTACCAGACTTGCTATGAATAGCAACAAATGCTTAAGAGATTTAATCCACTCTCAAGCTAAACTTTGATTAATTTCACTAGAGTTGGCTGGGGTACCTGGATTCGAACCAGGGAATGCCGGTACCAAAAACCGGTGCCTTACCGCTTGGCTATACCCCAAAAAAACACGCTTTATAGGCGACTCTTGCACCTTATAGCGATTCCTGTGATTGGACGCAATATCTGAAAATCAAAGACCTTACTTTTTTATCATAAAGTGCCTGAGTCTTGTATGGTATTGCATCGATACAAATTCGTAGCAGAAACTGATATACAGTTGTGCTCTTAACACAAATAGAAAACATTTATCCACCAATTATTTTGCTCTTTGTATTGATTTTTTAGGAACAGAAAATGAAAATCTTGTAGTTTACTCATGTATCAATAAATTAGCATATGATTTACTTTTCTTGATATATTCCAATCTCATCTTGCTTCATTAAGATAAAAGCTGTCACCATATTGGAAACTGGTAAAGTGTGTGATAGTTGCTGTGCTCTTTCATTAAGCGTAAAGATGATAATGTCCACTGGTTTTTACATTATATTATTCATGAGTAGCGCCATAAAATGAAATCAAGCACATTGAAAAATATCTCCTAAAAATAACACTTAAATATTCTATTGCAAACACTATGACACACCTAATAGGTTAGAAGAGTCTTGCAAAAATTAAAAATATTTTATCTGGCATTTGAAAAAATAAAGATATAAGAACAAGGGATAATAGCTATTTCTATTTACTTTTTATTCAAAAGATAATGATATTTTTATCGGTTCATAGATGTAAAAAATCTTCAGAAACAATCTTTATATAGACTAATGCCTTTTTTGATTGATTGGCATACATTTCCTAAAAGCTCCTTTTATAAAAAGAGAGACATTAAAATTAATTTCATACAAATAGGTATTCAACATTTGCTTTTAAACTCTGTAAATGGCAAATTAGACTTATGAAATAAGCTTAACAATTAGAATCGAGGAGATTTTTAAATGGCTTTTGAATTGCCCCCGTTGCCTTATGATTACGATGCCCTTTCACCTTATATGTCACGCGAAACGCTTGAATATCATCATGATAAGCATCACCTCGCTTATCTTAATAACACCAATAATTTTGTGAAGGAGTTAGGCTTAGAAAATGAAAACCTTGAAGATATTGTTAAAAAAAGTTTTGGAAAAAATATTGGTTTGTTTAATAATGCAGCACAGTATTACAATCATAACCACTTTTGGCTTTGGATGAAAAAAGATGGTGGTGGTCAAAAACTTCCTGAAAAGTTAGCAAAAGCTATTGACGCTGATCTAGGTGGTTACGACAAATTCCGCGCTGATTTTATTGCTGCTGCTAGTGCCCAATTTGGTTCTGGATGGGCATGGGTTGCTGTTAAAGATGGCAAGCTTGAAATTATGAAAACGCCTAATGGCGAAAATCCCTTAATTCACAATGCTCGACCTATTTTGGGTGTCGATGTGTGGGAACATTCCTATTACATTGATTATCGCAATGCTCGACCGAAGTACCTCGAATCCTTTGTAGACCATTTAATTAATTGGGACTATGTTTTGAAACTCTATGAAGAATGTGAATTTTAAGCTATCTAGATAATTTTTTTAGTGTATGAAAGCCCCTATAATCCAATAAATTATCGGGGACTTTCAAACAAAGATATTATGGATTAGCAACAGCCTTTTCCTGCTATCTTGAGAATATATGCATAGATATAGGCAACTTCTTCTAGCTTTGAAAAACGTCCAGCTGCACCAGCGTGCCCCGAATCCATATTAATACGTAATAAAATTGCATTATCGTCTGTTTTTAAGTCTCGTAATTTTGCCACCCATTTTGCAGGCTCCCAGTAAGTTACACGAGGATCTGTTAATCCTGCCATCACAAGTATAGGGGGATAGTTTTGAGCTTTGACATTATCGTAGGGTGAATAGGAAGCAATAAGCTTATAATCTTCTTCTGATTCAAGAGGATTCCCCCATTCGGCCCATTCTGGAGGTGTGAGTGGCAATGAAGCATCTAACATTGTCGCTAAGACATCAACAAAAGGCACATTCGCTACGATTCCAGCAAAATCCTGTGGAGCTATATTGGCAATGGCTCCCATCAACATCCCCCCTGCTGAACCACCATAAGCAATAAGCCGGTCGTGAGAAGTGAATTTATTGTTTACAAGGTAACGTCCACAAGCAATAAAATCTGTAAATGTATTGTGCTTAAAGAGATGTTTTCCTTTCTCATACCATTCTACTCCCTTTTCTTTTCCTCCGCGAATATGAGCAATCGCGTAAATAAAACCCCTGTTTACTAGAGAAAGTACATTACTATTGAAACTGGCAGGAATAGAGATCCCATAAGCACCATAACCGTAAAGAAGACAAGGCGCACCACCATCAAGAGGAGTGTTTTTGTGATAAAAAAGTGAAATAGGAATCTTCTCACCATCGTCTGCTATTGCTGTAATACGTCGTGTTACATATGCATCTTTATTATGCCCAGAGGGAATTATTTGCGTTTTTAAAAGCATTCGTTTACGACTTTTCATCTCATAATCAAACACTTGATCAGGTGTTGTCATAGATGAATAGGAAAAACGAATAGTTGGACTGTTATATTCTGCAACCCCTTGTAGACCTAAAGAATAAGCCTCTTCAGTAAAAGCAATGGAATTAACTTTTTTAGTGGTACGTTCCATTACTTTTATACGTGGAAGCCCCTCAAAACGTTCGATCCAGACAAGAAAATCTTGATAAGCATCATGGGATAATATTAGGCACCCAAGCTGATGTGGGACAAACTCAGACCAATTTTCTGATTGTGGAGATGTATATGGCGCTACCATAATTTTGAAATCTTTTGCATTATCTAGATTGGTCAGAATATAAAAGACATCACCACCTTCTGTAAGTGAATATTCAATACCTTTTTGTCGTTTCCGTACACATTGGGGAATAGTAAAAGGCGCCTCAGCAGGAATCAACCAGATCTCTGATGTTTCATGATCATGAATATTAATATAAATAATATCATTAAGCTTAGAGCCGCTTACATCTAAGAAAAAACCTGGATTGTCTTCGCGAAAAATAAGCTTATCTTGTGATTGATCAGTGTTTAATCGGTGATAATAGAGCTCTGAAGGTCGGTGATTTTTATCCATTTTAGTATAGAAAAAACCTTCAGATCTAGCATCCCATACAATTTGACCAGATGTATCAGTAATTGTATCCATACAGTCAGACAATGTCTCAAAATTACGAATTTTAGCTGTATAGAATTCTGATCCTTTGTCATCATAGGTCCATACCACATGTGTATGGTCAGGAGATTCTTGAACTGAACCAAATTTGAAATATTCTTTGCCTTCTGCCAAGACATCACCGTTAAGGTAAACGTTTTTTTCTCCGCCATTCCTTGGTGTCCGAAAATAATGCGGTTGTTGACCTCCGGTAACATAAGAGAATCCGTAAGCAAAAGGACCATGTTTTATAGGAACAGAACTATCATTCTCTTGGATCCTGTTTTTCATTTCGGTAAAAAGCAAATCTCGTAATGGTTTTGTATCAGCCATTTGAGCTGATTGATAAGCATTTTCTTTTTCAAGATAATGTCGAATATTTGGATCAAGACAGTTAGGATTTTTAAAAACATCTTGCCAGTTAGACGCACGTAGCCAATGATAGGGATCATCACGAAAAATACCATGATATATTTCCTTATGAGTGATTCTAAATGCTTTGGGAGGAATTGCAAAAGTGCGGGTCATACACAATCCTATATTAAAATATGTTAACAGCTTCGTTTATTCGTTTATATGTTAGAATCATAATTATTGATGCAAGTGTAAAAATCTATAAGTTCTATTCACTTGTAAAAATAGCGCCATGATAATTTTTAAAACTAATACCTTTCTGTCCATTACATATCACAGCTATTGTTTTCTAGGGATATAATACCACTTTTATAATGAAAGTGATTGGTAAGACAATTAAACTATGAGAAAAAGAATTGATTTTTTTTGAAACAGTATAATCTTATAATTTTATAGAAAGTAATAACTATATTTAAAGTATTTTTATTAATGTATAAAACATAAAAATATTCTATGTCGTTTTAATGAATAGTTTTATATTATAAGTAACGCTGTCGTGTCTTATTTATAATATAGTATGTTCTTTATTATTAAATTTAATAAATATAAATAATAAAAATAAATTTAAAATTTAGTAAAAATAAAATTACTAAATTATAAGTATTCAAAATGAAAAATACTAATTTATATATTATATTTTTATAATTAGTAATTTTATTTTTACGTTCTCAAAAAAAATAAATAAATTTTATCCTATATTTTTTTATATTTGTGATGTATTGTATGTTATGTATGATATGTTATAGGATAAAAATATATTTTAGCATGTAATAATTTCGTTTTTCTTATTTTATATTATGACAAAAAAGAGGTATTTATTTGATTTTTTTGTGTTTTGGCAATTTTATAGAATAATTGAATTGACAAAAAAGATTTTTGTACAATATGAAGCTCATGTGCATGAGATCTTTATATTATGAGTATATGCACTATATCTCGATTTTGAATTACTCAATTTTAAATTAAAGGAAACAAGAATGGAACATCGTGCAGTCTTAGAGACTGAAAGCAATTTAGTTATTACATTGGTTGCTGATATTGTTGCTGCCTACGTGAGTAATAATTCTATTCGACCGACTGAAGTGCCAAGTTTAATTGCTGATGTCCATGCTGCTTTTCGTAAAGCAGGGAATCTAGAGTTAACAGAAGTCGAAGTTGAAAAACAAAGGCCTGCCGTTAATCCAAAGCGTTCAGTATTTCCTGATTATCTCATTTGCCTTGAAGATGGGAAAAAATTTAAATCTCTGAAGCGTCATCTCATGACACATTATGGAATGTTGCCAGAGGAATATCGTGAAAAATGGCAGTTAGATAGTTCTTATCCTATGGTGGCGCCTAATTATGCAAAAACACGATCAGCTTTGGCCAAAGAAATGGGTCTTGGACGCAAAAGTAAACGGAAAAAAACTAAATAATCTTATTTTGCGAAAAAATGGTTTCGTATATAAATTTGATTTCAGTATACATGTTTTGTGTGAAGCTTTTGTATGTATAGCAATTTCTATCAAGGGGATTATACATAGCTTTCGTTACGAATCCGTTTAATCATTGATTTCAGACCATTTGATCGTTGTGGTGTAAGATTTTCATTTAAACCAAGTTTTTCAAAGAGCTCTTGAGCATCGGAATTGCGAATTTCAGAAGCTTTTTTGCCTGAATAAAAAGCAAGAAGTATGTAAATGAGTCCACGCACAATATGAGCATCGGAATCACCTTGAAACGTCAATATTGGATCTTCTGAGTTATTACGTGAAGATAAAAGCCACACTTGGCTAACACAACCAGGAACTTTGTGAGCATCGTTTCGAGCGCTTTCCGGAAAAGGTGGCAATTCATGGCCAAGCTCAATGACATAACGATAACGGTCTTCCCAATTATCCAAAAGCGAAAAGTTCTCTATGATATTACCGATTGTTTCCGCCATTATTTTAGTCCTGTTTCGTTTGAATAATCATTCTTAAATACACTTATAAAAAATAAATATTTATTCTTCCTAACATAAATAACACGAAGAACGTTAAAAATCCTTATTTCAAGATAACATTGTATGGCTTTGTAAGAACTCTTGTATTGCGATTTTGCAAGAAACATTAGGGGAAATCTCTGATATTATTGTTGTTCCCTAATATGTTGCCTAAATATTCATAAGCAGCTCTTGCACCGTAATATGCGCGTTCACCAAGTGAACTTAAAAATGATTTTCCTACTTTGCAGGTTTCTATATTACGGTCACAAAATGCTCCTAGGTCATTTAAAGCTTCTTTAAATGCACTAATCACATCGCTCGTTGTTGTCTCATTATTTTTGGGGCTAGAAGAATGGTCACTGCTTGGATTTGCTACAAAAAATGAAATAATGACAAAAATAAAAAATAAAAAAAATGATAATTTGATTAAAAAACGTATCATGGGCAATCAATGTACCGCAGTGGTAAATACAATAAAAGAAGCATTTTATACACTGTTTCTTTATAAACAATTTATAAAATTTGTTTTTTATAAAATTGAGTATTCATTTATTGGATCTATATCATTGGCTTTTTTATAAATATGGCACAATGCCGCTGTATAAAATGGGATACATTGTCTATTCAGTAAAAATTTAACATCCCAATTATACACTTACAGGCTGATCATATTAATGAACATACCATGATAAAAAGTGAGAGATATAACCATGATCGTGCATAAGAGTTAAGAAATGTCCCCCCCACATTTATAATCTTTTATTCCACAAGAAAGTGTAGCAATGAGATAAGGATTAAACACAGAGTCCAATTTCTTTTCCATATTGTGTACATACTTATTTTTAATAATAGTTCATCATCTTAGCTTAGTTGAAAAGGCTAAAAAGAGTCAGACTCTGTTATTCTAACTCTAGTAGTGATAAAATATTTATATTATCTATAAAATTTTTACTAGAACATCACCAACATGATCAATATGTTGATCAAAAGATCAAACAATAGCTTCATCTCTTATAACTCCATCTCAAGATCTCAAGACAAGTTTTTCTATAACATTGTAAACATCAATTTAATTGATACAAAAGTAGCTCCACTAAAATATAATAACCTTAAGAGACCAGTATTCTCACCAAACCGTTTACAGAAAAGTAACCCTATATATGTAAATTGTAAAGAATATAATGACTCTTATCTTTTTAACGTTATAGAAAAATAGTCTCTAACTTGTTTTTAAATGATAGGCAAACATCTGCGCCAAAAATGAAGAATAACGTGATATTATTATTGAGATGATTATATGTGATAATGCAGTTTGCAAACACTAAAATGCTCTTGAACGTTAATCATTCGATGTTCTCTTTATACATATTGAAAGATTTGTAAAATCTGAAATTAATAAAAATTGATAAGAGCTCTTGTTGATTGATCAACTTATACATTGATAGAATGAAGCTGCTTATTCTAGGAGTTTGAAAGGAAAAAACAATAATGTAAATGCATTTCTCTCTAGCGAAAAGTAAGAACTAATTTGCATTCGTTTCTTTGTGAAACATAAACGCAACTGAAAATAAAAATGATGACAACAAAACGAAAGACAACCCGAAAAAAAACTGTAAAACACCGTAAATACTATAGTAGTATTGTTATAACACTTCTTCTTATAATTTTTCATTTTATTTTTTGGATAGCAAAAACTCTTTATTTCTATACACGAAAAAATACTTTATTTTTTGTTGGATCTCTTCTTTTTAGCATTAGTTTTTTATTTATTTCATTTAATGCTTTATTTTCGCAAATGACAACGCATCAAAATATTTTAACTCAAATGAAATTTTCCTCCGTTCAAAGTATAGGGAAGAGCTCTACTTTATTGGAAAAAGAAGCAAAATCACAAGAACTCTCTCGTGTAACTTCTCTACATTCTCCAAGTCATCACCATACAAATTCACCTTTACCTCCTCAATCAGCAAGCATTCTGGAAAAGCAAAAAGAACTAGCAAAATTAGGACTTTATGATGGACCTTTAGATGGACTGGAAGGACCTAAAACACGCCGAGCTATCACTTTATGGAAACAACAAACTGCTCAGAGAATGCAAAAGAATGCTCTATCTAATCCCGCAACAGATGAAATTGCGATATTAATTAAGCAGAGCGAAATAGAAACAAAAAATACAAAAAATATGACGCACTTAAAAGAAGCTATTTCAGAGCCTTCTGTCGAAGATATTATACAAGTGCAAAAAGCTTTACATATTTTTGGGAATGAAGAGGTTATTGTCACAGGAATAGAAGATCAAAAGACAATAGAAGCCTTAAAACAGTTTCAAAAAATGTTTGATCTTCCTGTAACAGGTAAAATTAATCACACAATTTTAATGAAAATGCGCGAAATTGGTTTATTAAATTGAGGCTAATCATCTATACTATAAAAATAATCTCTTAATTTATAATGATAATTCATCTTTCGCTTGTTTAATGCCCCCCAAACATTCCTTCATCTCAAGCCCTCTTATATTCAATCAATCAGAATGGTTTTCTTACACATTATATATTGCGCCATACAATCTGCTGTAAGAAAACCACAACCAATTGCAAAAAAAAGAAATATTGCAAAATAACAAACGCGCTTGTTTTGGCATTTTTATTACTTCTGATGATAAAAGGACACGAAATTTTGTTGTAGTATCATGTAAACCTTTCATATTCTCGAGCCACGAATTGTCCATATCTTATCGTCAATTTGATCTTTATAAATATGACGCAAAGAATTTGTGCAAACACCTGTAAGGATAAGTAGACGTAAAGCTAGTTGTGTTATGCTTGTTGTTTTGCAAAGTGTCTGATAAAAAACCGGCACTTCTCTCCAATCTATTGCTGGAAAGTTTTGTGTTTTATGACGTTGTTTTCTAAGAGAGCGTGTGCTTTTTGTGTCGTCTAAAAATCAACATCCAAACCTAACGCAGCAGTATGTTTGAAGCAAATGTTAAGACAGTTTAGTACTTTCTCAACTGTTATAGCTTTTGTATGCCCAATGGAGGCAAGGGCATTGCACATCTCTGTTTCTATAATCTCTGAAACAGAGAGACAGTCTAATTTGGGAAGAATATGAAATTTTAAGGGTAGAAAACAGTTTTCATCTTTGCCATTTCCTTTTAATTTAGCTTTACGACTTTCAAAGACATCTAAAGCAATGTCTTTAAAATAATGGAGATTACCTATTGCCTCATGCTTTTATTTAGCTCGCGTCTTTTTGGGCTCCCCCCCCCCCCCCTCACGTAAAACAAAATGTCCTAAACGGAATATACGTGGATTGCCATTCACGAACTTTCTTAAAAAAAAACATTTCTAAAGCACCCAAGCCCATTTCGCAACAACGGCCCGTGAATAATAATAGCAGCCTTCTCTGTGCGCTATCATCTTTACGCTTGTGAAGAAGCAAACCGGCACCATTACACACTACCTACCTTCAATTTGTGACAGCTCTTGACACTTGAAGAAGCATATCCTTGCTTTATTTTTTTATCCATAGACGCTAATTCCGCCTGTAATATGCAAAAAACATGGTTTTAATTGATCCATTATAAAAGAAGTTGAAATGAGAAAATCTTGTGATATTTACAGCTTTCGTTCAATATGAGAAATAAAAAATTATCATTATAAATCAACATATTGTATAACTTTGATGTTCCTTCAGGAATGTAAAGATGATAGCACATAGTAGAGTTTATATACTTTGGGAAGATTTTTATAAACTTACGGGGAGTTTTACATAATCCCCATTCCACGAATGTCAATGTGAAACGGGGCATCCACTGAGAGATGTCTATCTCAAACAGCATGATGTGCAAAAAAATGCATTTGTTTGGAGCATTCTATTTTGCGTGAGGAGTCCATTCCCCTATAAAAAAGCAAACGTGTAAATTGACTGCACAATAATACGTTTCTCTCTATCAAGAGGTTCGTCAATAGAAAGTGTATTAATAATACATCTTTGTCTATCCTGCTTTATATTTTCTCTCATAAACCTCTCAAAAATATACTTTCTCGCGTAACATAACTTATCGTGCATTTTAGAAGCAATTTTATTTCCTTTATTAAAGAAAATAAAAGAATATATAAAAATTTATTTCAGTAATAACTATACAACAAAAAAATATTAACCCATTACACCCTTTTTGCTATTGCGGCCTGGGCTGCTGCTAAACGAGCAATTGGTACTCGAAAAGGAGAACACGAAACATAATCTAGGTTATTTTCTTCGCATAAAGCAATAGAGGCAGGATCGCCTCCATGTTCACCGCAAATTCCCAATTTTATTTTTGCACGCTTTGATCGTCCACGCTGTGCAGCAATGGTAATAAGTTCTCCTACTCCATCACGGTCAATAGACACGAAAGGATCTTGCTCTAAAAGACCTTTTTGAAAATAGGTTGCCAAAAAAGGAGCAGCATCATCACGGGAAATCCCAAAAGTAGTTTGTGTCAAATCGTTTGTTCCAAATGAAAAAAATTCAGCAGTTTCAGCAATTTCATCTGCTCGAAGCGCCGCCCTTGGAAGCTCAATCATCGTCCCAACCATATATTGAATAGTGCTTCCCTTTTCTTTCATCACTTCCTCAGCAACCTGATCAATACGTGCTTTTACAAAATCGAGTTCAGATTTAAGCGCAACAAGTGGCACCATAATTTCAAGCATAACAGGAGATCCAGATTTTTGGGCAGCTTCTGCTGCTGCTTCAAAAATCGCCCGCGCTTGCATTTCTGCAATTTCAGGATAAGTAATAGCTAAACGGCATCCACGTAATCCAAGCATAGGATTAAATTCGTGCAACTGCTGAGTGCGTTCAGCAAGCACTTCAGCAGAAATACCCATAGCTGTTGCAACATCAAGAATTTCTGTTTTCGTTTTAGGTAAAAATTCATGTAATGGTGGATCTAGCAAGCGGATAGTAACAGGTAAACCACACATAATTTCAAATAATTCACTAAAATCTGAACGCTGCATTGGCAAAAGCTTATCCAGTGCTTTACGACGACCATTTTCATCATGACTTAAAATCATTTCACGCATGGCAACGATACGTTCATCAGAAAAAAACATATGCTCCGTACGGCATAAACCAATACCTTCAGCCCCAAAGGAACGCCCCATACGGGCATCAGATGGTGTATCAGCATTAGCGCGAACTCTGAGACGCCGCATCCCATCAGCCCATTCCATTAATTTTGCAAAGTCTCCGCAAAGCTGAGGCTGCAACATTGCAACTTTCCCTTTGAAAATTTCTCCACTTCCACCATCAATTGTGATAACATCACCTTTTTTAAAGCTTTCTCCTGAAGCAAACAGCGTATTTGTGTTATAATCAATCCGCACACTGCCAGCACCAGAAATACATGGTTTTCCCATCCCCCGCGCAACAACAGCAGCGTGACTTGTCATACCGCCACGCGTTGTTAAAATTCCTTCTGCAGCATGCATACCATGAATATCTTCTGGGCTTGTTTCTACACGGACCAAAATAACCTTGCGACCTTCCGCCGACACAGTTTCTGCCTCTTCTGAAGTAAAAACAATTTCACCAGTTGCGGCTCCAGGAGAAGCAGGTAAACCACGTCCTATAACAAAACGTTCTGCTTTGGGATCAAGTGTTGGATGCAAAAGTTGGTCAAGCGACTTTGCATCAATACGCATCACAGCCTCTTCATGGCTTATTAACCCCTCTTCAACCATTTCAATTGCTATCTTGAGAGCCGCACGAGCCGTTCGTTTTCCCGAACGAGTCTGAAGCATCCATAATTTACCTTTTTCAATGGTAAATTCGAGATCTTGCATATCCCGATAATGCTGCTCAAGCTTCTGCACTATCTGACATAATTTCAAAAAAGCCTCAGGCATAATTTTTTCTAATGACGGCCTATTTGAACCAGCAACAATACGCGCATTTTCTGTAATATTTTGAGGCGTTCGAATGCCCGCCACAACATCTTCCCCTTGCGCATTAACTAAAAATTCACCATAAAGTTCTTTTTTCCCTGTTGATGGATTGCGTGTAAAAGCAACGCCCGTTGCTGAATCCTCACCCATATTGCCAAACACCATCGCTTGTACATTCACTGCTGTTCCCCAACTTTCAGGAATATCATGTAAACGACGATAAGTGACTGCGCGTGCTGTCATCCAACTTGAAAAAACCGCTCCAATTGCTCCCCACAATTGTTGTTCAGGATCTTGCGGAAAAGGTTTCCCTAATTTTTCTTCAACGTATGCTTTATAAGAAATAATAACATCTTTCCAATCATCTGCTGTCATTTCTGTATCAATAGTGTAACCATTGCGTACTTTTGCTTCATCAAGAATTTCTTCAAAATACGAATGATCTAACCCCAAAACAACGTTAGAATACATTTGGATAAAACGCCGATAACTATCATAAGCAAAACGTTCATTATTAGCTTGTAAAGCAATGGCTTTTACAGTCTCATCATTCATGCCAAGGTTAAGCACTGTATCCATCATCCCTGGCATAGAAGCCCTAGCCCCTGAACGAACAGAAAGCAAAAGTGGCTTTTGCTCACTCCCAAATTCACGTCCTGTTTGTTCTCCAATGCGTCTTAGTGCTTGCTTAACAGATTCCTGTAGCTCTTCTGGATATGATTTGTCATGGGCATAATAAAAATTACAAACTTCTGTTGTCAGCGTAAATCCGGGTGGTACGGGCAAACCAAGATTACTCATTTCTGCCAAATTAGCCCCTTTACCTCCGAGAAGGTTACGTTCACTTGCACTTCCTTCTGCCTTTCCATCTCCAAAACTATAAACCCATTTTTTCATTGTACAAATCCTCCCATATCAGCATCAAAACATCATTCAACCTAGGCTCACTAAAAGCAATGATTTGATTCAAAATCGGCTTAACAAAAAATATTGCTTCATAAATGCATACTATTAATCCTTCCAAAAGCGATAATGACAAAAAGTATCACTATCCATCTTCTGGAAGATTAAGATTCATTTTTTAAGAAAACTATCAATCACCGAAAAAAAGTCTTCTACTTTCATGGCACCTTCATATTTACTACCATTAATAAAGAAAGTAGGCGTTGCTGTAACACCAAGTTTTTTACCACGCTCAAAGGATGCATTCACTTCATCTAAAATGGCTTGATTTTTCAAACATGCAGTAAAACTTTCATCTGTAAAACCAGCCATTAAGCCAATTTTTTTCAATGGTGTTAGAGCATCTTTTCCGAAAGCCCATTCATTTTGTTTTTGAAATAAAACTTCTATCAAAGGAAAATAGCGATCTTCTGGTGCACACTGTGCCAACATAAAACCTGCTGTTGCCCGAGGATCAAAAGCATAATCGCGGAAAATCAGTTTTACTTTTCCTGTTTTGATATATTTTTTACGAATTTGAGGAAGTATATCATTATAAAAATGCGCACAATGGGTACATGTCAACGAAGCATACTCAACAATGACGACTGGTGCATCCGCCTCTCCCTCAAAGCGATCCTTTACTTTACCCGATTGGAGAATCTCTTCCATATCAACAGTTGCCACTGGTTTGGGATCACGCGCTAAAGCAGCTGTTACACTATTTTGTGCAATCGTTATGAAGAGAAAAATTATCCCGAAAGATAAAAAAGAACGATATTTTACCATAAATAATACTTTTCTGTTGTTATTAACGAATAAGAATCCAATGCTTTCTCATATATTAAAGAAAAATATATAAAATATCTTTCTATTTATTATTTTTTTTCCAAGAAAATGCAACAGCCAAGTTTATAAAGTGATTGGCGCAAGCTTTTATCTTCAATTCCTTCAAGCATTTCTCCCACGCATTTTTTGTCTTGTTCACTCAAAGACGATTTTAGAGGCAAGTGATTCATAAAAACCGACATACTCCTTTGCTCAATCTTGATGCGATCAATAGCAATATAGCCAAAAAATCCGTTAATTCTATGAAGTAATTCCTCTGTTTCATGCATCAATTTTAACGCAGCAAATCCTTCACATGCGACAACAAGTGTTGCTGGCTGAAAAACATCATCTTGATCTGCACGACGTTTCCAAATAATTTTAAGCGGCATTGTATGTTCACTGATATCATAGCCCGCAATTTGTGGCCAATGTTCTATAAGCGCCACATTAAGCCCTGTCCGTTTGCGTAAAACTGGATCAAGTATTTTGTATACCGTCTCAGAAAGAGAATAAAAGATATGTTTTTTAAGTTGTTTTCTCATTTTTAGATCATTGTTCAATCGCTTACTAAATTAAAATCATTTGTTTCATCTAAAAATTATTGCCTCCTCAATTTATGAAATATCAACAAAATAAATAATTTTTTCTTTTGCATTTTATATCTTCCTATGCTTGAAAACAATCATGTATGAAATTTCTTCGCACCTCCTTGCTTGGTACGATCAAAATCACAGACATCTCCCATGGCGGATTACCCCCGAAAAGCAAAAACAAGGTATCCGTCCTGATCCTTATCAAGTTTGGCTTTCTGAAATCATGCTTCAACAAACAACCGTTGAAACAGTTAAGCCTTATTTTAAAAAGTTTCTGAAACTATGGCCTGATCTTTCCTCTTTAGCAAAAGCCTCACAAGATGACATCATGAAAGCATGGGCTGGACTTGGTTATTATTCACGCGCACGTAATCTTAAAAAATGTGCGCAACAGCTTGTTGAAAACTACGCAGGACAATTTCCACAATCTGTAAAAGAATTGCGAACTCTAGCCGGTATTGGAGATTATACTGCCGCAGCCATTGCTTCAATTGCTTTTAATCACCCTGTAGCAGTGGTTGATGGTAATGTCGAACGTGTGGTAGCGCGCCTTTTTGCTATCACTTCAATATTACAAAAAGCAAAAGTTGAAATTAAAGAAAAAACACAAAAAATTACTGCTTTAAATCGTCCTGGTGACTTTGCTCAAGCAATGATGGATTTAGGAGCAACAGTTTGTACTCCACGCAAACCATCTTGTTATACCTGCCCTCTTCAATGTTTATGTAAAGCAGCAAAGACGCAACAACCGGAATCTTTTCCAGTCAAAGCCCCTAAAAAAGAACGCCCTTCAAAAACAGGTATTGCTTTTGTGGCTCTTAATAAAAAGAGACAAATTTATTTGGAAAAACGACAGACGCAAAAGCTCCTTGGTGGAATGACCCAAATTCCTAACAATATTGGCATAAACAACGAAAATGGGCTCCAAAATGCACCCTTTACTGCCAATTGGCAATTCAAAGGACAAATTACGCATGTTTTTACTCACTTTTCTCTAAAACTCGATGTTTACTATACTGAGGATGTTCATGAAATGAATTGTGAAAATGGTTGGTGGTGTAACATTCAACATCTTGCCGAAGAAGCACTACCTACTGTTATGAAAAAAGCCATTTCTGTAGCACTTCCCAATTCTTTCAGATTTAAATAACCTTCCCTATTCGTAAAAATGTTTTCTAACGGAGACTTTTGTATCTCTAACGGTCATTTATTAAGTCATTTATTAATCTGTAAAAGAAAAACTTAAAAAAATGAAATAACCAATTTTTTCTACAGATAAGAATTAAGGAGGGATAAAAAAGCTTAGATTTAAATTTCAGGATCTATCCTTTTTTGCTTATGAAGGAGCAAGTCAGCACCATCATTATATTTACCAGCCCCCTACAACAACCCTTGGCACTTGAAACGGTTCATAAAAGGTACTTTTTAGTTCTTTCTTTAACAATTTTATTCACACGCCAACCCCGCTTATGACATGCAAGCAAATAAATTTTATTGATTCAATATGAAACAGTTCTGAAATAAGAAAATTTGACGATATTCGGGGAAACTCAATATGAATAACGCTAAATTATCTTGATAAACCAATACATTTTACGCACTTTATAGATGCACGTATTACCTCAAAAAAGCACTTAATTTTGAGCTTCTGAATGAGCCTTTTAATTTTGATATTTCATTTTTATAAGATTATATTAAAATTTTACTGTTTTGGAACTAAAATCAGAACATAGAGTGAAAATTTCTCATTTTAATTTCTTCTACAAAAAGCATAAAAATACTCGCTTGCCGCTTACAAGCGAGATTAGTGTTTTAATAAAAAACATCTAAGAAAGGCATAAAACACCCTCACGTCCATCTCAATCAAGATCAGGTACATTGATGATCACTCTAGAATGAAGCAATCAGCTTAGTTCATAAAACACCCGTTTTTAACATTTGTGAACGTATGATCATTCTTAAATGATCTATGGACTTCAACCGTCCATTTTCCTCATAATACCAAAATGTCCAACCATTACAACTCTGCGAATCTTGAGCCTTTCTTCCCATTGCGTGAATTGAGCCCGCTTCACCACCATGCATAATCGTACCATCAGCTCTTACAATAGCAGACACTTGCTTCTTACGATCATAAAGAACTTCTCCAGGATAGAGTAAACCTGCTTCAAGCAAACTGTTGAATGCTACGCGCGGTTCTGCTTTTTTTCTATCCAAAATCGCTAATTCTGGTTGCGCTAAAGGTTTAACCGCTGCAATTCTCTCACATGCTGCATCAATGTAATCTTGCTCGCGTTCAATCCCAACAAAATCACGCCCTAAAAGCTTGGCAACAGCACCTGTTGTTCCCGAACCAAAAAACGGATCAAGAATAACATCACCAGGTTTACTAGAAGCCATAATAATACGCGCTAATAACGCTTGCGGTTTTTGTGTTGGATGTAATTTACGCCCTGAATCATCCTTTAAACGTTCAGCTCCAGTACAGAGAGGGAAAAGCCAATCTGAACGCATTTGTAGATCTTCATTTGCCGCTTTTAAGGCATCATAATTAAATGTGTACTTTTTATCTTTTTGATCTCGCACGGCCCAAATAAGCGTCTCATGAGCATTTTGAAAACGGCGCCCTCGAAAATTAGGCATCGGATTATTTTTGCGCCAAATAATATCATTAAGCATCCAAAAACCTAAATCTTGTAATGCCGTCCCAACTCGAAAAATATTATGGTAAGATCCGATAACCCAAAGTGTTCCGTTGGGTTTTAATACACGACGACAAGCAAGCAACCATGCACGGGTAAAAGCATCATAAGCAGCAAAACTCTCAAACTGATCCCATTCATCATCAACCGCATCAACAAGCGAATGATCTGGACGATATAAAGCTCCGTCCAATTGCAAATTATAGGGTGGATCCGCAAAAATCATATCAACGGAATGTTTTGGAAGTTTTTCTAGAACGGAAACACAATCTCCTTTAAAAATTTTATTGCGCCATGGCATCTGTGAGGGAGTACGAAGAAAATCTTTTTGAAGCTGAATAACTGTCATGAAAAACCCAACAAAATTAACTGAATTTGCCCTATAATCAACCAAAATAGTTTATAGGCCCGCATTACCAATCCATATTTACAAAATAGCGTAAACGTATCGTTAAAGTTCTACAAAATTGATAATTGTTTTTGTTTTTTTAAGTAAAAAAAACTTTCATATGAATGAAACCTTATTTTTCTTTTTTTCAATGTACTGTTCCCATATCTTTTATTTCGTAAAAGAATTAAGAATCATTTTCAAAGCGTATTTTTATGAAATAAGATCCTCTCAATATCGTTTTCATGAAAGTTGTCCATCTCGTAATATGTAAAGGAATATCTTATGCCTCAGATAGATCTTATTATTTTTGATTGTGACGGAGTTCTCGTCGACTCTGAATATCTTGCAGCAAAAATTGGATCTCAATTGCTCAAACAAACAGGATATGAAATATCACCCGAAGAATTGAGTGAGCGTTTTGCAGGGCTTATTTTTCGCGATATTCTTAAACAAGTTGAACAGGAAACAGAAAAACCAATTTCCGCTAATCTCATAGATCAGATGACTAATATTTTTCGTACACAAATAAAAACTAAATTACGGGCTATTGATGATGTAAGAGAAGCCGTAGAAATTATTCAAACACGCTATCCCTACTGTATCTGCTCTAATGCAAAAAGCGTAGATATAAAAGAGATGCTCACCACGGTTGATCTCTATGACCTTTTTGAAGGTAAAATATTTTCAGCACCTGAAGTTGGAACAAAAAGAACGAAACCGGCCCCTGATGTTTTCCTTTTTGCCGCACAACAATTACAGGCAGAGCCCCAAAACACTATCGTTATAGAAGATTCCCTTCATGGTGTACACGCAGCCACAGCAGCAGGCATGCGTGTCATCGGCTTTACGGGAGGATCACATAGCTATCTTGGCCACTCTAATGCACTTGCAGAAGCTGGTGCAGAAACA
Source organism: Bartonella sp. MF74HXZ (assembly GCF_042194445.1). Lineage (NCBI taxonomy): Bacteria > Pseudomonadati > Pseudomonadota > Alphaproteobacteria > Hyphomicrobiales > Bartonellaceae > Bartonella > Bartonella sp. MF74HXZ. Next base: position 242,705 of record NZ_JBHIMW010000001.1, read on the forward strand.
GTTATCGCAAAACATGCTCATTTAGGAGAAGTCTTAGAAGCAATGGCAGTATGGAGGGACCTATTATAAAAAATCTCTTGAATATATTAGTTTGTAAACTCTTATGTAAGAAGCATTTTTACTCAAATGCCCTTCTCTTCTCATTGCTTCTTTTATAATAACTTCAATAAATGCGTAATTCACGATACGGGTGAATTGCATTTCAATGTGAAGGAAAAAATATAGCACCTCGTTGAACAATCAATAAGTCAGTTAACCATTGCACGCGCTTAAAAAAAAGCAAACAACAGGGAGGAAAAATCATAAAAATCAAACCCTGCTTATCTATCTCAAATCCGATATCCCACTCCCAACCTCAGCAGCCCATCCTGATAAGTTATTATATTTTTCAAAAAAGGAATATGACGATGCCCTGCTCGACAAGATGTGAAAATTGCTAGCCTCTTTCATCTGATCAAAAAAATCACACACTATGGTAAAATTTTAGAGTAAGTGCGTATTGAACATGGAAAGCATATTAAAATTCGCGGAATCTATGGAATACAAGAGTTTATTGAAAACAACAAAAGCGTCCTTGTTGAGTTAGAAGGACTTATATTTACTCAATCCAAATCTCGTAAACTTGTTGAAGGTTTATTTACTTTGCTGCTTAAACAGTATTTTAACAGCATCAATTGGTACAACCTCCCTAAAATTACAAAAGATAAAAAGAATAGATTCTTATGACGATGTGCATTTTATAAAAAACATTTCACACCAAGTCATTTGCGGTCAACAAATTGATTTATAATAATAATTTATCATTATTGAACTAAACAAAAAAACGAATATTGTAAGATTCTCTTATTTCAAACCTAGATATGCTGAATTAAAGAAATAAAAATGTCTCTTAATAAATCATCTCAAGATGCAAAGATTGTAGCAACATTAGAAGCGAGCAAAGTGTATGGCGATGCCATCTTTCTTCTTTATAAACATCAAAGATTCTGATGCCCTAAGAATTTTATATTATGGGGCTTTATCATCATACCTATAATTGCAAAATAGGCTTGAGTACCTTGAGAAGGATTTCTTAAAAAGCACATAAATATGAAACATAGAACAACGTAAAGAGATACCTGTAGTTGCTCAAAATTTTCTGAAAGCACTTGCATAGATTTTTTAAATAAGCAATGAAATCAGATCTTTTCAAAAGTAATCCAACTTTAGGAAAGACATCCTTTCTAAAAATAAAAGTGGCTTTTCGGTTTGGAAAGAAGAAAATGTTGAAAAATATTATCTAATGCCGATCTTTCAGCACTCATAAATGTCTCTGAACTCATAAATGTCTCTGAATTGATATTCTTCTATATACTGCTTTACATCACAGTAATATGCTGTTCACATTGGCGAGAAAAATATAATATCATTTATCTCTATCCAATTCGAGCTCTACTTTATACTATGAGAGAACTGTATATTTTTAGTATCTATAACAACTATTGTAAATAATAAAAATTTATCGCATCCATTTATATTTTAATATTTAATAGTATTTTTATAAATACATCATAATTTTCATATTTTTTATTATCTATAAATGTATTTAAAAAAATAATATTAATATCATTTTATAAAAATTATGCGATCACCACATGTTATTTATATATAACACATAACGAAATATTTCATAAAATTTTAAAAAATATTTTTGTGACTATTACTGTTACCTTTTTACAATAATGTTTATAAAAAAATATATTTATATTTTTATATGTATTTTTATTATTGACTAAAAATACATATTGAAATATCTAAATTGTATATAGTGTGAGATATATAAACATTATGTATATTTTCTTACATATATAAATTAAAAATATTTGAGGTAAAGTTATGGTCAAAATATTTAAAAATTATATCTTAAGCATTTTTATAGCGAGCACTTTTTTTATTTCACAAACTGTAAATGTTAATGCAAACTATTTGAAAACCGATACTCCAAAAGAGGAACTTTCTGTTTTCCCAATGGAACAAGTAAAGTATGCAAAATCTGATGTAGTTTCTACGACTGCTTTCTATGTTTCATCTGTAAATTATCAAACAGAAAAGGGAACAACAGGTGAAGGGAAAATTGAAAAGGTCGTTGAGCCTATGACTGTAGGAGTGGGACTATTGTTTGCTGGATATGCAATGAGCTTTATAGGATCGATAATAAGTTGGATAAAGGACATAGTGTTGATGTTCAAATAATTCAACCTCGTCTAGAACTCTAGAATAATAGCTTCATTATGAAATCTACTATTTGTTGTAAATAATTACATAATGAAGCTTCTCTTGATACAAGATATAAATGTTGTAGATTATATCCAAATATCCAAAGTATAAATTTACGCATATATATATTGAATATTATAAAATATTTGAGGTAAATTATGATTAAATTGTTAAAAAATCATATGTTAAGTATTTTCATTATGTCTGCCTTTTTTCTTTCACAGGTTGTAAATGTACATGCAAACTATTTGCAAAATAATACTCATCGTGAGAATATTTTTGTTTCTGCAATAGAGCAGAAAAGACAGGATGCAGTCCATACCGTTTCTCTCTATAGCCCCATTCTAAATCTTGGAGTGGATAATGAAACTACTATTGAAGGAAAATTTGAAAAGGTCGTTGAACCTCTTACACTCGGAACCTTTGGTGTTGGGATGGCACTTGGATATGCATCAAGTACGATAGGCATGTTTTTAGGATGGATAATAGGTAAAATAATATCGTATTTTAAATCTCGTTAAAATTGAAATTTTATCAGAATAAAACCTTCTCATACGAAATATAAACAATGGATATATTCTGTATTTATCCATTTTTGATGACAAAAAACTAATGAATTATCACATTAAGAATGAAAAAGCTTTAAATGCTTCTGTTTCTCTCAATGTGCACTAATTCTGCTGATGCATCTATTCAATTCAAATTAAAACAAAAGTAAAAGTATTGGTGATAAATTATGATTAAAGTATTGAAAACTTACGTATTAAATATTTTTATAGCAGTTGCTTTTTTGCTTTCACAAGTTATAAATGTTCATGCCAATCATTTGAAAAATGATATTCAATGTGAAACTGTCTCTCTAATAGAACAGGGAAAGAAAAAAGCTATCGATATAGCTTCTCTTTATGTCCCAAGTTTCACTCATGGAGAAAAAAGTGAAACTGCCATTGAAGGAAAATTTGAGAAAGTATTTGAACCAATTACGCTAGGAGTTTTTTCTACAGTAGGAGCTTTGGGTTTTGGATTCTTGACTGGATTTGTTATGTCCATATTTAGCGGGACAATCGGATGGGCAATAGGAAAACTTAAAGGCAAATAATTCAAAAATACTCAGTTATTTTTTCTATTTAAAATGAGAATACTTTACAGCCTGCTTCACATCATTCAGCAGGCTGTTGTATGTTTTCTATGGATAAACTTCAGGTTACCATACTGTATAGAACAAATATAATATCTATCATTATACAAAATAATAGATTAAGCTAAACAAACATTATTCAAAGTATAGATTTGCGCACGAAATGCCATAAAATTACCTTATAAATCTTCCAGTGTGAGTTTCTGGTTGTATCATTTCAACATTCATTTTAGCAGATTTAATTGTTACAAAGTATAAGAGCATAAAATAACTATGAATGATTGAGTTTTTCAAAAAAGTTCTTCAATAAAAACCATTCTATCTATTTGATTTTGTTATTTAATAAGGTGCGCAAATAAAGATACGTTGCAAAATTTAAGTGAATGAATAATAGAGAGAAAATTTTCGACTTTAACAGATTTTCTGTGAACATTTGACGTTTATATCTCAAAAATAAAAATGCTTAAGACTATTTCCTTTCATTATTGAGTAAAAAAAACTATCCATTTAATAATTTAAATATTATGAAAAACGTGAAATAAATAACTTCACCTATTTTCCAGAAATAAAAAAAGGATAAGACTTATGGAATATATCAGCACGAGAGGTGAAGCTCCTGCTTTAAGCTTTACGGAAACGATCATGACAGGATTGGCGAGTGATGGGGGACTTTATCTGCCAGATAAATTTCCTCAGCTCTCATTTGATGCGTTACGAGCACTTCGTGGTCAGTCCTATACAACAATTGCTAAAACTATTCTGTGGCCCTTTGTGAATAACGAAATCGAATATACAGCTTTTGAAAATATGATCGCTGAATCTTATGCAACCTTTCACCATCCAGCAATCTGTCCGTTACGACAAACTGGAGCAGATGAATTTATCCTTGAACTCTTTCATGGTCCTACTTTAGCTTTTAAAGATGTCGCAATGCAGTTTCTTTCTCGACTGATGGATTATGTTTTGACTGAAAAAAATAGACGTGCAACGATTATTGCTGCAACATCAGGTGATACAGGAGGGGCTGCGATACAAGCTTTTGCTGGAAAAGAACACTCAGATATTTTTATTTTATTTCCTAAAGGACGTGTATCACCTGTTCAACAACGGCAAATGACAACCAATCAATGTTCAAATGTTCATGCCATTGCCATTGAAGGAAATTTTGATGATTGCCAAGCTCTTGTCAAAGCAATGTTTAATGACCACAATTTTCGTAAAAAAAGAGCGCTTTCAGGTGTTAACTCTATAAATTGGGCGCGTATCATGGCGCAAATTGTTTACTATTTTTCATCTGCACTTTCCTTAGGGGCTCCTGATAGAGCTGTTTCATTTACTGTTCCTACTGGAAATTTTGGTGATATTTTTGCAGGTTATGTCGCAGCCCGTATGGGATTACCCATTGCTCAACTGGTCATCGCAACGAATGATAACGACATCCTTGCACGTACATTGACCAGCGGTACTTACGAAACACAACCAATAGTCCATACAACATCACCTTCTATGGATATTCAGGTCTCTTCTAATTTTGAACGTTTGCTCTTTGAAAGTGGCAATCGTGATCCAATGTGGATTCGCAATGCAATGGACAACTTGAAACAATCAGGACGTTTTACTCTTGATGAAAAGCAACTCAAAAATATTCGTTCCCTATTTTCCGCTGGGAAAAGCAACATGGCTGCAACAGCTCAAACAATTGATAGTGTCTATAAGGAAAGTGGCTATCTTGTTGATCCACATACAGCCGTCGCTCTTCAAGTAGCGCGTAAAAACAAAAAACCGCATATTCCAATGATCGTCCTTGCCACGGCTCATCCAGCTAAATTTCCTGATACTATTAAAAGTGCTTGTGGACTTCATGCCCCATGGCCATCTCATCTCAATGATGTAATGAAACGCAAAGAACACTTTATAAGTCTTGCTAATGATGAAAAAATAGTAAAAGATTATATCTCTTTAAAATCGCGTGCATCTTATTAAAGTTAGCTGCATTAACTTAAATCAAGAATATTCTAATACCCTTACAATGAGGTATTTAGCTTATTTAATGGAGTTGTAAATACATGGATGTAGATATATGTCGCCTTAGTAATGGCTTGACTATCGCCACACATACAATGCAACAAATTGATAGTGTTGCCCTCGGAATATGGGTTAAAGTGGGCTCACGCAATGAAACCTCCACACAGCATGGTATTGCTCATCTTCTTGAGCATATGGCTTTTAAAGGAACCGAAAACCGCACTGCTTTTCAAATTGCAACCGATATTGAAGATGTTGGCGGTGAAATCAATGCCACAACCAGTATTGAAACAACAGCTTACTTTGCACGTGTACTTAAAAGCGATATCCCACTTGCTATAGACATTTTAGCCGATATTTTAATGCATTCAAAATTTGACGACAATGAACTAGAACGAGAAAAACAAGTAATATTTCAGGAAATTGGTGCCGCTCATGACACTCCTGATGATATTGTTTTTGATCACTTTACAGAAACAGCCTTTCGTCATCAATCCCTTGGACGCTCTATTTTAGGAACAGCTAAAACTATTCAATCATTTACATCTACTGATCTCCATGATTTCATCAATAAACAATATAGTGCAGATCGTATGATTGTCGTTGCTGCAGGAGCTGTAAAACACGAAAGTTTCTTGCGAGAAGTTGAAAGTCGTCTTGGTACTTTTCGCTCCCATTCAACCGCACCTCTTACTAATCTTGCAAATTATGTCGGTGGCGACTTTCGTGAATATCGCGATTTAATGGATACACAAGTTGTTCTAGGGTTTGAAGGGCGTGCTTATCACGCGCGTGATTTTTATGCGGCCCAAATTCTTTCAATCATTCTTGGTGGTGGTATGTCTTCACGTCTTTTTCAAGAGGTAAGAGAGAAACGTGGATTATGCTATTCTATTTATGCTTTTCATTGGGGATTTTCAGATACTGGGCTTTTTGGTGTTCACGCAGCTACCGGACAAGAAGGGCTCAAAGAACTTATTCCCGTGATTCTTGATGAACTTTCCAAGGTCAGTAAAAACATTCACGCCAATGAACTGCAACGAGCACAAACGCAATATCGTGCGAATCTGACAATGTCACAGGAAAATCCCTCTAGTCAAGCACATCTCATTGCTCGCCAAATACTCCTTTATGGTCGACCAATTCCAATATCGGAAACAATTGAACGCCTCAATCTCATCACTCCTAAAAGATTAACTGACTTAGCACATCGTCTTTTTACAAATTCCACTCCAACACTAACTGCTGTCGGACCTGTAGGACCCCTCATAAATTTTGATGATTTAACGTCAACTCTTTCATCCAAGCTAAAATAAAAAACTTCTTTTCAAAACAGCATCACAATAACATACACATAAACATACACATATTTTATCGTAAAATTTACCACAAAAGCTCTTCTCATTAAATAAGTTTTGGAAATATTGGGCAAAGAAGCGTACAAAACTACCCAATTCATACTTCATGTGATAAAGATTCTAATGAGTGAAGGTATATCCGTGAAATCTGGAAATTCATGGTTTAACTTTGCCCTTTTAAAATATAAAACTTCATTCGCTTCAAGTTCCATTGAAGCAAATGGACATGTGGTCTATTTGTATATAAAACCACATAACTTAAGAAAAAGTGATAACAATTTATTATGTAAATAAATTATAAAAGGTGGACGTTTTTTCTCAAAAATCGAAATGAAAGTTAAACATCCAAAAATATTGAGAGTGGGACATTGTGAAGAGTTTGCGTAAAATAATTGACATCATTTTCATTGTAGTCGTTAGTTCTCTTGTCCATCTTACATCAGCACAAGCAATTGAGCCAGTTAAAATTTCTTCTCAGGATGCTGCTCTTGATCTCTCACAAGCAATTGAAATTCACCATACAAACAGCTCTATTTTTCAAACAAGTACAGCGCCAGGACCAGATGGTATTGTTTGGCGTATTGAAGTGCAGGCAAAAAATGAAAATTTTTCCGGAAATTGGGCAGTTTTTTCTCTTGCAAATCCAACAGATGAACAAGTCGATCGTCTCATAGTTGCCCCCCACTACCGCATGGCGCGTTCTGGATTTTTTTGGCCAGACCTTGGATCAGCAAGGATTCAATCCATAACGCCAAGCGAAGGTTTTTCCCTCGATCGTCAACTTAGTGCAAACTCTGATATCTTTCGTATTACCCTTAACCCTGGTGCTGTTGTTACATTTGTGGCCGAACTTAACTCTGCAAATCTACCGCAAATCTATTTATGGCAACCTGAAGCTTATAAAGATGCAATTAATTCTTATACGCTTTATCATGGTATTCTTCTTGGTATATCTGGTCTCTTAGCGCTTTTGTTAACTGTTCTCTTCGTCGTCCGTGGAACAGGGCTGTTTCCTGCAACAGCAGCTGTTGCTTGGGCTGTGCTTTTTTATATTGGTATTGACTTCAACTTTTTAAATAAATTCTTTGCAGTTACACTCACAACACAACCAATCTGGCGTGCTGGTACAGAAGTAGCACTTACTGCTACACTCTTCATTTTTCTTTTTACCTATCTCAGTCTTAACCGCTGGCATTATCATTTTAGTTACGGTGCTATCGCTTGGACCATTGCCTTTTGCAGTCTAGGAGCCTTTGCTATTTATGATCCAATCAGAGCAGCTGGAATTGCGCGTTTGTCTTTTGGTCTTACCGCTGTGCTTGGTATAATATTAATCATCTATTTCTTAATCAGAAGCTATGACCGCGCCATTATGCTTATCCCAACATGGTTGCTCATTAGCTTTTGGTGTGTTGGAGCCTATGCCTGCATAGCTGGATATCTAAACAATGATATTATCCAGCCAGCATTAGCGGGAGGACTAGTGCTCATTGTTCTTCTCATCAGCTTTACTGTCCTGCAACAAACTTTTTCTAATGACGCTTTCCATGAAGGAATATTTTCCGACCTTGAACAACAAGTACTCGCAGCAAAGGGAGCTGGAAATATTATTTGGGATTGGAATATTGAGCGTGACCGTATTGTTGTACATCCAAACATGGCAACCCTTTTTGGTACTGAAATTCATAACCTCAATGGACCTATGCGCAACTGGATTTCAGCCTTGCACCATGATGATCGTGAACGCTTTCAAGCCGTATTAGATATCATTCTTAAAAATAAAAAAGGGCGCATTGATCAAATTTTTCGGCTTTCTTCCGGTGGTGGTTATTATCATTGGTTTTCTCTTCGTGCACGTCCGGCTATGCAAAAAGATGGGAAAATCACACGTGTCATTGGAACCATTGTCAATATTACTAACCACAAAAAATCCGAAGAACGCTTATTGCATGATGCAATCCACGACAGCTTAACCGGCCTTCCTAACCAACAAATTTTCTTCGATAGACTACAAAATTATACCTCTTTGGCGAAAGCAAATATCAAAATTAGACCGACTGTCTTTATGATTGATTTTGACAATTTTCGCCAAATTAATCGCAAATTAGGCATAGCAGTTGGAGATACTGTACTGCTTATAATCGCACGTCGTTTAAACCGTCTCATTAATTTTCAAGACACCTTATCGCGCCTTTCAGCAGACCGCTTTGCAATTATTTTACTCAGTGAAACTGAACCACAAAAAATTGCAGCATTTGCAGATCATTTGCACAAAACAATTTCAGCACCTATTTCACTTTCAGAAAACAAAATAATCCTTTCAACGTCTATCGGATTGGTTACATGGAGTGAAAGCCGATCGACGGCTAAAGATATTTTTAATGATAGTGAATTAGCGATGATTCGTGCAAAACAAATGGGTGGAAACCATATTGAACCTTTCCGTCCTAATTTTCGCACTTTGGGTCTCGAACATAATACTCTGGAAAAAGATGTTCACTATGCCATAAAACGTAATGAGATAAAAATCCTCTACCATCCTATTCTTAATTTATCAGACGGACATATTATTGGTTTTGAAACAATTGTAGAATGGCATCATCCCACTTATGGAAATTTAAATGTCTCTGATTTCATAAAAATCGTAGAAAACGAACAAATTGTTATGAATTTGTCACAATTTATCATCGATAATGCCATTATCGATCTTATAAATGTACAAGAAAAGTTTTCCCAACAATCTTTCTTTATTTCAATTAATTTACCAAGCGCAGAAATGATTCATCCTCGTTTTATCAGTCAATTGCGCGCCGCTTTGCTTCGTCATCCGCTCCACAAAGGGCGTTTGATGATTGAAATATCTGAATTTGTCTTAAGAAATAATCCTGAACAATCAGCGCACTTTCTCGAACAAATTAAAACACTTGGAATGAATCTCGCACTCGATAATTTTGGAACAGGTTATTCGTCTCTGACCTATCTCGTACGTTATCCATTTGATATGGTTAAACTTGATCGTTCACTTATTTCAATCGACTCCCTTAAGAAGAAAATTGTTCTCAAGTCTATCATTAATATGGCAACAGATCTTAATTTGCAAATTATCGCAGAAGGTGTTGAAAATGAAAAAGAAGCTATCTTCCTCCGTCAAGAAGGCTGTAAATATGTTCAAAGCACACTTGTAACGAAACCGATTGCCATAGAAGAATTAATTACGCTCGTTCAGAGCCATTTCCCTTATAAAATAAAAACATAAGGGATAAAATAACGTGTAAAGTTAAAAAGCTTAGAAAAAACTCTACGCGTGTCCCATTTCAGAAGCAAGATAAGTTGGATCGATACCCATGCGTGTTAAACTTTTATCATACTTGCAGCTTAAATCACTTTCAAAAAGAAAACTAGGTGATGTAGAACTGATTAGCCAACCATTTGTAGAAATTTCTGCCTCAAGTTGCCCCGCTTTCCATCCAGCATAACCTAACGCTACCAGTGCATGTTGCGGACCTTGTTCGCAACTGATCGCTTTTAATATATCAATTGTCGCAGTAAAACAGACCTTATCTGCAATAAAAACAGTTTCTTCACAAGCATAATCATCTGAATGAAGGACAAAACCACGCGAAGGGTCAACAGGACCACCATAGCGAACTGGAAACTGTTTTATTGGTTCAGAAAGACTTTTTTTTTGGCCACTGTCTATGACTCCCAAGTGAAGCAAAAGCTCTGGAAAATCAATATGATGCAATTGATTGAGAATAATGCCCATCGCACCGGCATCAGAATGCGCGCAAATGTAAATAACAGAACGAATAAAGCGTTTGTCATTCATCCCAGGCATTGCTATGAGTAATTGTCCACCTAAAAAGCCATTACACCGCTTCATTAATTTGTTATTCTCCATAATTTACATGATAAAAGTTTGTTCATTTAGTACACTAGGAAAATAAAACTCCAATGAAAAAAAGTCATATATTTACAAATTTACAAAATATCGCAACTTTCTTTTATAAAAAGCTTTTAGTTACTTTAAGCTTAACATTCATAGTTTTAGAATTACTTAACATTCCTGTAAATGCTCAAAAAGAACAAAAACTCCAGCTTTTCGCAACGTCTTGGTATGAATCAGATGGTGGTCGTATCCGATTAGCGATCACCGAACCTTCTCTTTCTGGAATAAGAGAAGGCATTATTGAGATTGTGCTTAAACCAGGATGGAAAACTTACTGGCGTAATCCAGGTAACTCTGGCATGGCACCGTTTTTTAATTTCAACCAACAGGTTTCTTATGAAATCTTTTATCCTACCCCACAGCTTTTTGAAACAGAAAATGATTGGTCATTAGGCTATAAAGATAAAGTAATATTGCCCTTCAATCTTTCTGGTTCAAGCAAAAATTTAAGTGGTGCTTTGACTCTTGGATTATGTAATAAAATCTGTCTTCCATTTACTGTTAACTTTGATTTTTCGCCATCTGCTCTTAAAAATAAACATCTTCCTGCTTCCTTCTTAAAAAATGCCCAAGATTCTTTGCCCCGCATGATGCAGAATGCACTAAAAATAAGTGCCGAAAAAAATAACAGTACCCTTCTTATAAAAATACAAAATAACAACAAAACCACTCCTTCCTCTCTCTTTTTAGATGGAGGAGAAATGCAAATTGGAGCAGCAAAAAAAGTCAGTGATAACGCAGAATATACACTCTTCAGTGCTCCACTCTATTTCGCACCAGAAGAAATAAACCAAAAAATTTTTTATACAGTTTCTTTTAAAGATTACGCCTTAAGTGGAACATTCATATTCCGTACGCAGCCAACCCCTCTTGCGACTCCGCGATAAAAGAAAAAAACTCTCAAACAGTAATTATGCTGGAAAACGTCCATTTTCGCGATATTGAGCAATTGCTTTGCGAGCAAGGGCATCTGCGCGTTCATTTTCTGGATGTCCCGCATGTCCTTTTACCCAGTGCCATCTGACTGTATGACAAGAACAAGCATCCTCAAGAGCTTGCCATAGCTCCATATTTTTAACAGGATTTTTTGATGCAGTGCGCCAATTATTCTTTTTCCAATCTTCAATCCACTTAGATATACCGTTACGCACATAAACTGAGTCTGTATAAAGGTCGACCAAACAGGGCTCTTTAAGCGCCTTTAATGCACAAATTGCCGCCATGAGTTCCATTTGATTGTTTGTTGTATGAACCTTACCGCCATAAAGCTCACGTTCATGACCATTCCAGCGTAAAATTGCTCCCCATCCTCCAATTCCAGGGTTCCCTGAGCAAGCACCATCTGTATAAATTTCAACGACTTTTTGTTGAGTTGCCATAAAATTTAAAAACCTAATTCACTTAGCGAATTTACATTACTGAAAAAACAAAGCTTGTGCCAATACTCCCATGGATCTTTCTTAATAACAAAGCTATTAGGTGGTGTATTAAACCAATCATAAAGACGTGTGAGTAAGAAACGTAAAGACGCACCACGAGCTAACAAAACAATCTTGTCCAATTCTAAAGGGATCAATGGTCTTATTTTTTGATAATTTTCCAATAACTTACGTGCTTTGGCCAGATTATAAGAATGATCAGGCTCAAAGCACCAAGCATTTAAACAGATCGCTAAATCATAAGCAAAAAAGTCATTACAAGCAAAATAGAAATCTATTATCCCAGAAAGACGATGATTCACAAAAAAGACGTTATCATTAAATAAATCTGCATGAATAATGCCTATTGGTAAATTGAGCGGCCAATTTTCCTGTAAAAAAGCCAATTCCAACTCAATTTTTTGCCCAAATTCTTTTAATAATGCGTCTTCTTTTGTTTGACAACGTTGCCACAATACCTGCCAATCCATAACAGAAAGAGTATTTTTACGACTGAGTGTAAAATCCTGTCCTGCTAAATGTAATTGTGCTAACCCCGTCCCCACTTCGCCACAATGATCTATAGTGGGCTGGCGGACCCACTCTCCTTCCAGAAAAGTAATAATAGCAGCAGGGCGTCCTGCTAATTCACAGATCATCATTCCATCATTTTGAATAACAGGTTGAGGACAAAGAATTCCACGCTGTCCTAAATGCTGCATCAAGCGACAAAAAAAAGGTAAATCATCTTTTGAAATACGTTTTTCATAAAGTGTTAAAATAAATCGCCCTTGTGTTGTCTCTAACATAAAATTAGAATTTTCAATCCCCTCCTCTATACCTTGATAAGACAAAAGTGACCCTATTGCATAACGTGTTAAAAACACTTTTAAATCATTTGAATGAATATCTGTATAAACGGCCATTATTCTGCTTTCGTTGTAGACGTGTCTGTATTCTGATTTTCATTTTTTGCATTATTTGCTTGACCATTGACGAAAGCCATATCTTGCGACGTTAAAATGACGTCACGTAATTCGCGACTCACTAAAAATTTTTCCGTTTCTACTGCTGTTTCAGCTAATTCTATTGTGACATTATAACGCTCACGAAACGCTGAAATAATTTCATCAATAATAATTTCAGGAGCCGAAGCCCCTGCTGAAAGACTGACAATAGAAAGAGCTTTTAGGTTTTCAAAATTAATTTCATCAGCGCGCTGAACTAAAATAGCTTGCCGCGCACCAGACTTTTCGGCAACCTCTACTAAACGCCGTGAATTAGAAGAATTTGGCGCTCCAACAATCAAAAACAAATCACTCCCCTTTGCTGCTGCCTTAACCGCATCTTGTCGATTCGTTGTAGCATAGCAAATTGACTCAGCTGCTGGGGCCGCTAATGTAGGGAAACGTTGTTGTAATATATCGAGAATTCCTGCAGTATCTTCAACAGAAAGCGTTGTTTGTGTAACAAATCCTAATTTATCTGGATCATTGGGTTGGTAATGCAAAGCATCTTCTATCGTTTCAATAAGCGTCACAGCCCCTTCTTCAAGCTGTCCCATTGTCCCTATCACCTCAGGATGACCAGCATGACCAATCAATATAACATGACGACCATGACGTTGATGTCGTATCGCTTGTTTATGAACTTTCGAGACCAACGGACATGTTGCATCGAGATAAAACAAATTATAGCATCGTGCTTCTTCTGAAACAGATTTTGGTACACCATGAGCAGAAAAAACAACCGGTTGATTGCGATGTTCTTCTGGAATCTCATCAAGTTCTTCAACAAAAACGGCTCCCCGTTGTTGTAATCCCTCAACCACGTAGCGGTTGTGTACAATTTCATGACGAACATATACTGGAACACCATATTTTTTTAATGCAAGGAGAACAATCTGGATAGCACGATCAACCCCTGCACAAAATCCACGTGGACCACAAAGACGTATCGTTAAAGGGGGAAGTCCAGACATAAATCATCCTTAATCTCTACAGTTTTAGCTATATATTCAAACAATCTATCGTTATACATGAATAAGCAATGTAAAAAAACTGGCAATACCATCTTTTGCATAAGAACACACTCTATCGTGTTTTCTTACAATATGTTCTTGCAACAAAGCTCTTTTAAAATTTTTTCTTTCATTTTACGCGACTAAAGAGCAATAAAATACCAAACAAGAGATTCAATCAAAAGAACTCCAAAGATAGCTGCCAAATAAAGTAATGAAAAGAAAAACAGTTTTTTTGCCATCAAAATAGTTTCATTATGTGTATCAGCTTTCCACAAACGATAGGCAAAATAAACAAAGATAATGCTTAAAATTGTTGAAAAAATACCATAAAAAATTCCGCCAAGACCAGTAAAGCAAGGAGCAGCAGCGCATAATGCCATCAAAATAGTATAAAATAAAATCTGTTTTTTTGTTGAATGTTCACCTCGTACATTAGGCATCATAGGAATACCTGCAGCCTCATAATCAAGAGATGAAAATAAAGAAAGAGACCAAAAATGAGGGGGTGTCCACATAAAAATGATTAAAAACAATAAAAAGCTATCAATACTCACTGACCCTGTTGTCACAGCCCATCCAATCATTGGTGGAAAAGCCCCAGAAGCACCACCAATAACAATATTTTGTGGTGTGATACGTTTTAACCAAATTGTATAGATAACGACATAAAAGAAAATCGTAAACGCAAGAAAAAATGCCGCAAACCAATTAATAAAGCTCCCCATAACCAATACCGAAAGCATAGAAAGAACCATGCCAAAAATAAATGCTTTTCGGGAACTGATTTTACCCGTAGGAATAGGACGTTTTTTGGTCCGTTCCATCACGGCATCAATGTCAGCATCATACCACATATTCAGTGCTCCCGCACCGCCACCACCGATAGCAATACATAAAATCGCTAAAAAACCATACAACGGATTGATAGGAACAGGCGATACAAGCAAACCAACCAGAGCCGTAAAGACCACAAGAGACATAACACGTGGCTTTAATAATGTGATATAATCACCAATACCGGATTTTGGTGGCGTTGATTTACCATTCACAACCGATAACTCTCCTGAAACTGACATTCCGCTCAAAGCCCTTTTCCATTTCTGTCATTCACAAACCAATATTATCTGACAAATATTATCTAGCGTATGGAAATGATCAATTAAGACCAATCGTATTTTTTAGAAAATATGAAATACCTCGTTCGCACGTATCCCCTAAAAATAGATGGAAATATTGGCAACAAAAATACATTTTTTCAATCAACATTCTCTCCTACATTACAAATGTATCATAAAAATATATCCTATGGATTAATATATTTGGGTAAATACTGATTTTGTGTTATAGTTTTTATGTGGGGAATTCATTTTTTTATGTAAATCTATGCATGGTTGTGTGTGTTTGTTGAGTCGGATAGGATTTTCTGTGATACTTCATAAATTACTCAAAAAAAGTTTTGTTATTGGTGCTGTTCTTTACACACTTTATAGTAGTTTTATCAATCATGCATTTGCACAAACACCCTATGCGCAAAATGTCCCTGCTCCACAAACCTATGGTGCATGGACAAAAGTTTGTGCTCTACCGCCAGGTACACCTAACATGCAGTGTGAAGTTGTACAAAACGTTCATACACAAGGTCGTCATGATATTACCTTGCGTGTTACATTTTATAAACTTCCTCAAAAGCAAGGTGCTTTGATGCGTGTTTTTGTTCCAATTCGCGTTGAATTACGTCCTGGCGTTGGAATTAAAATTGACGATAAAAATATGGGCAGAATGGAATATCGTCGCTGTCTTGGTGATAATTGTGTTGCTGAAGCCTTTCTTAAAGAAGACATATTGCAGCTCTTTTTAAAAGGAAAAATGGCAACCTATTTTATCTTTACAACTCCTGAACAAGGGATTGGAGGTTTTGTTGACCTTCATGGTCTTGCCGACGCCTATGAAACCTTACCGACATGAATGAAATCTATACGCTTTAGACGATAAAAATCTCATCGTATATTTTGAACGTTCCTTAAATTAGATTAATAAAAATCTTCTAAGCCCCCATAAAGATAGGATAATTCTTATGAAATCGCTGATAGATCATTTTGATATTGCTTCCTCTAAAGTGCAATCACTTGTACAGGAAACGCTTCATCATGCTGATGATGGTGAGCTTTACCTTGAGTATACAGAAAGCGAAGCTCTTTTATTTGATAATGGACAGCTTAAAAACGGCTCATTTCATCAAGATATGGGATTTGGACTACGCGTTGTTGCTGGAGAGGCTACTGGATACGCTCACTCTAGTGAGTTATCAGTTGCTGCACTCAAACGTGCCAGTGAAGCAGCTAAAGCTGTTACCTATAATAATCATGCAGGGACTTATAGCATAGCACCTCAACAAACAAACAAGAGACTTTATCAACCGCATAACCCCCTTGATGCTCCATCATTTGAAGAAAAAAGTGCTCTTTTGCAAAAAATTGATGCCTATTTACGTGCTAAAAATGATAAATTGCATCAAGTGACTGCTTCTCTTTCCGGCTCGCTACAACATGTTGAAATTTTACGTGCAGATGGTTATTTGGTTCGTGATATTCGTCCTCTTGTACGACTTTCTATATCTGTGGTTGTTGCTGAGGGTAATCGGCGTGAAAATGGTTTTTATGGATGTGGAGGGCGACAAGCATTTGACCAATTTATTCATGAAGACAATTGGAAAAAAGCTGCGGATGAGGCCTTACGTATGGCTTTAACAAATTTAGAAGCAGAAGCAGCACCTGCAGGATCTTTTGATGTTGTCTTAGCCAATGGATGGCCTGGCGTTATGCTCCATGAAGCCGTAGGTCATGGTTTAGAAGGTGACTTTAACCGTAAAAAAACATCCGCTTTTGCTGGACTTTTAGGACAACAAGTTGCGGCAAAAGGTGTTACAGTTGTTGATGATGGTACAATTCCACAATGCCGTGGCTCTCTCACTGTCGATGATGAGGGGACCCCTTCAGGATATAACGTTCTTATTGAAGATGGAAAGCTCGTTGGTTTTATGCAAGACAGGCTTAATGCACGGCTTATGGGAGGTAAATCAACTGGAAATGGACGGCGTGAATCTTATGCTCATGCACCAATGCCACGAATGACCAATACAATCATGTTAGGAGGAGATAAAACACCTGAAGAAATCCTTTCTTCACTCAAACATGGTATCTATGCTGTTTCATTTGGTGGAGGACAAGTTGATATCACTTCTGGAAAGTTCGTCTTTGAATGTACTGAAGCATACCGAGTAGAAAATGGTAAAATTGTAGCGCCTATTAAAGGTGCAACCCTTATCGGTAATGGACCAGATGCCATGAAACGTATTACAATGATTGGCAATGATAGCAAACTTGATAATGGTATCGGTATGTGCGGGAAAGCTGGGCAAAACGTTCCTGTTGGTGTCGGTCAACCTCATCTTCGAATCAATAATATGACAATCGGTGGAACTGCGCTTGTAAAGGAATAAGCGTTCTCATTCCTTCTCAATATTGCCTCCTTCTCGTCTATCACGAGCACTTTGTGATTTTTGTAAAATGCGTTGATTTATAAAGATAATCTATCGTTGTTCATATTGAATTAGAACCTTGAATACCATAAGATTCTCTCATTTCAAATCTGTTCCATGTTGAATCAATCAAAATCTTTCGTTTGTACGTTACAGGTGGGGGGGGAGTTATATGAATAAAAACTATCAAAGACAGGACCAAAGATTCCTCTTATGTCCCCCTCAAGTACCAAGAGTTGTAGAAACATTGGGAGATGGCAAATATAACACTGGCACCGGCTTGCTCAGATACATCTTCTTCGTAATACATTAGTCTTTTGTGTGGGGTAATTTACCTTTTATATTTCATAATAAAAAAGTTTAAAATAAAAAACACTTTCTACATTCAGTGCTCTTAATTCAACGGGCAAAAGGTTATTATTATAGAGAAATTTTGGAGAGATTTTTATAATAATACTCAAGTAAACTTTAAAAAAATCTTCATGGCATTAAAAAATTTTAGGCTAAAGCTTCCAAGCTTTCTTTTTTTTCTTTTTGCTCAAAACAGCAACAATTTCGACATGTGGTGACCATAAAAATTGATCAATCGGTATGATTTTTTCTACTGTATACCCCCCTGCAACAAGAAGAGATAAATCACGAGCAAATGTAGTAGGATTACAGGAAATTGCCACAACACGTGATACTGTTGTCTTCGCTAATTCACGTACTTGTTGCTCTGCACCAGCACGGGGAGGATCAAAAACAACACTCTCAAAACCCTCAAGTTCCTTTACAGAAAGGGGATGTCGGAAAAGATCACGTTTTTCACAAGTGACCGTTTTTAAACCAGTTGCAAAACGTGCTGCTGTATTTAGATTTCTTAATGCATCTTCATTATTTTCTACTGCATGAACATTCATCTTTTTTGCCATGCGCAAGGTAAATGTTCCTATCCCTGAAAACAAATCAACAGCATTCTTTGCTTTTTTTAAATGAGTCAAAATAATATTGCCCATTATATTTTCAGCTTCGCAGGTTGCTTGAAGAAAACCACCAGAAGGAAATTCAACACAGACATCTCCAAAGTAAATCTCTGGTTTTTCTCGTTCAACCAACACTTCACCGTCAACAGATAAACGTATAATCCCATATGAAAGAGCAGCACTGATCATTTTCTGACGAAGTGATTCATGGTGTACAATGCAACCGCTTAAAGCAACATCTAAACCATTTTCAACACGTGTTATTGTAACATGAAACCGTTTGGCAGAGCTGCTTAGAAAAGCACAGAGCTCTCTGATATTATGCAACTGAGAAATAAGCTCTGGACGGCTTACTGGACATTCCTCAAGAGCTACAATCTCATGAGAGAGATAACGGTTAAAACCAACTTTTTGCCCCTGTGGGGTCATAGATGCTGTTAGAGTAATCCGCCGTCGGCTATAAGGTTTACATTCTATTAAAGGCGCAACAACATTATTAAGTCCATACTTTTTAAGCGCATCAACAACCAATTGTTGTTTCCATACGCGATAAGCATCCATATGCCAATGCTGAAGAGTACACCCTCCACATTCTCCAAAATGCTGACAAAGAGTATCAATGCGTTCTAATGATTTTTCTTTTAATGCTATACATGTTGCATATTTTCCATGAACAGTAATTTCAGCACACTCTCCTGGTAAAGTAAAAGGAACATAAACGAAGCCGCGAGACGTCCTAGAAGTACCATACCCATTTGCTCCGATATGGTCGATTATGACATTGTCACTCACTCTTGTTTTTCTCCGAATAGTAAATATTCCACGTTGCCATCACCACCTGTAATAGGAGAAGGAATTAAACCTCTTGCGCTCCACCCTGTTTGTGTATTTAACCAAACAAAAAGCGCCTCAGCAATTTCTTTAGCTATTGATGGATTTAATATTCCTCCCTTACTAAAGTGTTTACGACCAACCTCAAACTGAGGCTTTACCAGTAAAACAGCTTGGGCACCCTTCTTAGCTAAAGACAAAACGGGAGGCAATGCAAGTTTGAGAGAAATAAAGCTAACATCTGAAACGATAAGATCAATTTCTCGCCCACCTAAATGTTTATGTTGAAAATCTCTAACATTCAAGCCTTCTAATAACGTTATAGCACTGTTGCCCAATAAACGTTTATCAAATTGATGATGCCCAACATCAACGGCAATTACATGAGCCGATCCACGCTCTAAGAGAACTTGTGTAAAACCACCTGTTGATGCGCCAACATCAATGGCCGTCACTTTATCTGTTATAATCGGAAATGCATCAAGTGCAGCAATCAATTTTAACGCTGCCCGAGAAACATAATTCTGCGCTGGATCACAAACAGCAATCTCTGCATCATCAAAAACGATTTGCCCAGCTTTAAAAACGATTTCGCCGTTAACTTTAACAGTTTGACGCATGACAGCATCACGTGCGCGTGAACGTGTCGTAAAAAAGTTTTTTTCAACTAAGAGAATATCGAGCCTTTTTCTGGCAGCCATATCATACTCGAATTTTTTATCCTGTTCGAATCTCGCGGCCTAAAGCAGCAAAAACCGTGTTGACAATACCCATAGCATCAAGCCCGATACGTGAAAGAACTTTTTCTGGTGCACCATGATTCAAATACTCATCAGGAAGTTTTAGTGTACGAGCTTTCAAACCATGCTCTAAGAGCCCTTCTTGCGCTAAAAATTGTAATATGTGCGCTCCAAAACCACCGATTGCCCCTTCTTCAATTGTCACCAATACTTCATGCTCACGTGCCAAACGACACATCAAATCCTTATCTAAAGGTTTCGCAAACCGTGCATCTGCAACCGTTGTAGATAATCCTTCAGCCTCCAATGCATCAGCAGCTTGCAACACTTCTGACATCCGCGTTCCAAAACAAACCAAAGCGATCCTATTTCCTTCACGCAGAACACGCCCCTTTCCAATTTCTAATAACTCACCACGTTGCGGTAAATCTATACCAATACCCTCACCACGTGGATAACGAAAAGAAATTGGTCCCTGATCATAAGCTGCAGCTGTACGCACCATATGCATCAGTTCAAGCTCATCAGAAGGTGCCATAACAACAAACCCAGGAAGAGTGGACAAAAAAACAATATCAAAACTTCCAGCATGTGTTGCACCATCTGCCCCCACAAAACCTGCGCGGTCAATAGCAAAACGTACCGGTAATTTTTGAATTGATACATCATGAATAATTTGATCATAAGCACGCTGTAAAAAAGTAGAATAAATTGCAACAAAAGGCTTGTACCCTTCACAAGCAAGTCCTGCCGCAAAAGTTACGGCATGTTGCTCAGCGATACCAACATCAAACATTTTTTCAGGAAATTTTTTCGCAAAAGAATCAAGACCTGTCCCTGTTGGCATCGCTGCTGTTATGCCAACAATCTTATCATCATGGCGAGCTTCTTCTATTAAAGCTTTAGAAAATACCTTGGTATAGGGTAGAATATTACTTGATGCTTTAACCTGTTTTCCTGTCGTGACATCAAAACGATTAACACCATGATATTTATCAGGTGAGGCTTCTGCAGGTGGATATCCCTTTCCCTTATGTGTGACAACATGCACCAAAACAGGACCACTAGGATATTCACGAACATTTTTTAAAACAGGCAATAAATGCCCCAAATTGTGCCCATCTATGGGTCCAAGGTAATAAAAGCCAAGCTCATCAAATAAAGTTCCCCCAACCAAAAGTCCACGCGCAAATTCCTCTGAACGACGCGCCTTGTCCAAAAAAAACTTTGGCAATTTTTCGCTCAACATCTTTACGCGTTCACGCAAATGACGATAAGAAGGACGAGATACTAATCGTGCAAGATGTGCACTCATAGCACCTGTAGGTGGTGCGATAGACATATCGTTATCATTAAGAACAACAATCAAGCGTGCATCCAAAGCACCAGCATTGTTCATTGCTTCATAAGCCATGCCCGCAGACATTGCACCATCACCGATGACAGCTATGATATTGCGTCTTGTCTCTGCTTTCAAAGCACTTGCCACCGCCATGCCAAGCCCCGCTGAAATAGAAGTAGACGAATGACCCGCTCCAAATGGATCATACACACTTTCTGAACGTTTTGTAAAACCTGATAATCCGCCCTCTTGACGTAATGTGCGAATTTTTTCTCTACGCCCCGTTAAAATCTTGTGTGGATAGGTTTGATGACCAACATCCCAAATAATCCTATCCTCTGGTGTATTAAAAATATAATGTAATGCAACAGTGAGCTCAACAACACCAAGTCCCGCCCCAAGATGACCACCTGTTACAGAAACCGCATCAATTGTTGCAGTTCGCAACTCATCAGCCAACTGTACCAAATCAGACTCAGGCAATGCCCGCAAATCTTGCGGAAAACAAATACGGTCAAGCAATGGTGTTAAGACCTGAGACAAAAAAAAACCTTTCTATTATCTTAACTTAAGAAAACGAAACGATAAAAATATATCTTCTCTACTCTTATTTACAGTTTTGCATCTTTTTTACTGAAAAATGCTCTTTTCTATTTGAGATGAGCTATACTTTCCTCATTTTTTACTTATTTTATAAAAAAGAAATCAATCGATTTAATTTTCTATAAAAAAGGTTATTATATCTCCTCGTTTCACAATAAATATCCAAAATATTTAATATTATTTAGCATCAAGTGGTTCTACTCCTTCTGGAGAACCATCTTCTGAAAGCTGTATTTTTTCAACTTTAGCTTCAGCAACTCTTAAGAGTTTTTCACAATGCTTTTTAAGCGCTTCACCGCGTTCATAAATATCAATAGATTGTTCCAAAGGCACATCGCCACGTTCCAAATTTTCGACAATAACTTCAAGTTGCTTAAGCGCTTGCTCAAAGCTTAAGGTCGTAATATCCCCCTCTTGTATCTCTTTTTTCATATGAACCTCAAAAAATATCTGTTCTAGATATACGAATTCCAAAACCTTCTAAACCTACATAATGATGCTCTTTAGCAGCATAAACAATAACAGAGCCTATTCCTAGATATTTTAAAATTTGTGATCCTAAACCAATTTTGCGCCATTCTTCTTCGCGTTCAATCGCCTGCACATGGTTTTCTGAACTGTCTCTTGCCATATTTTGAATATCAATAGCTGATTGCATAACAGATCCTTTACGCAAATAAATAAATACGCCACGTTTTTCTTTTTCCATCATACGCCGCATCATCACCATAATATCTGAAGATTGACAAAAAACGTCATTTATAATGTTTTCATGATGTAAATACACAGGAATATCCTCACCCTCACGGACATCACCAAAAACAATTGCAATATGCTGAACGGCTTCCCAAGGGAGTTGATAACTTTGAACAATAGCGGGACCTACAGATGTTTCAATAGGCATTTCCCCAACATGCTTGATCAATATTTCCTTACGTTGGCGGTAAGCAATTAAATCTGCAACCGTTATCATATGTAACCGATGTTCTTGTGCAAATTTCATGATCTGATTGCCATGTTTAACGCTGCCATCATCATTGACCAACTCACCAATAACACCAACTGGTGGCAAACCAGCTAATTTACATAAATCAACAGCGGCCTCCGTGTGACCTGAACGCATGAGCACCCCCCCTTCATGCGCAATCAAAGGGAAAATATGTCCTGGACGGACAAAATCCTGAGCACCAGCATTTGGATTAGCAAGATTACGAACTGCCAATGTGCGGTCATGTGCGGAAATACCCGTCGTTATCCCACGTTTAAAATCCACAGTAACAGTAAATTGCGTCCCATGTGCAGAGTTATTATCTGGTACCATAGGAGCAAGATTAAACCGTTGTGCTTCTTTTTTTGGCATAGGTGTACACACAATACCTGTTGTGTGACGAAGAATAAACGCCATCTTTTCTTCTGTACAATACGCTGCAGCAACAGTTAAATCACCCTCATTTTCACGGTCATCATCATCTGTCACCACAACAATTTCCCCGCGTTCAAAAGCTTTAAGTGCAGAAACAATTTTTTTTTCATCATACGCCATTGTTCACCTTCTCAATCACCCAATTTGACCGCGATGTCTTAGATAATGGTCAGCAATAGCACAAGCAACCATCGCTTCACCAACAGGAACGGCACGAATCCCAACACATGGATCATGACGTCCCTTCGTTATAACATCTATATCATGACCATCAACATCAATGGAGCGACGAGGCGTTAAAATTGATGAAGTAGGTTTTACAGCAAAACGTGCAACAATTGGCTGTCCACTCGATATTCCCCCTAAAATACCACCAGCATGATTGGATAAAAAAAGCGGTTTTCCATCATTTCCCATTCGCATTTCATCGGCATTTTCTTCTCCCCTCAGGCGGGCTGCCGCAAAACCATCACCAATTTCCACACCTTTTACCGCATTAATCGACATAAGTAACGATGCAATATCTTGATCAAGCTTTGCGTAAATAGGGGCTCCTAAACCTGCCGGAACATTTTCTGCAACGATCTCAACAACCGCACCAACAGATGTTCCCTCTTTACGGAGTTTACTGATATAATCACTAAAAATGGGAACCATCTCTGCATCAGCTGTAAAAAAAGGATTATTATCAACCTCTGACCAATCCCAACGATCACGATTAATATTATGAGGACCAATTGCTATCACTGCTCCTCGTACAATCAAACCAGGAACGATTTTACGAGCAAATGCACCAGCTGCAACACGTGCTGCCGTCTCCCGTGCCGAAGAACGTCCCCCACCTCGAAAATCACGAATGCCATATTTAATATCATAAGTATAATCCGCATGTCCTGGACGATACTGATGGGCAATCGAGCTATAATCCTTCGAACGCTGATCTGTGTTTCGAATCAACAGAGAAATTGGTGTACCTGTTGTCACCAATGTCGTCCCATCGTCTTGAACAACAACTCCTGAAAGGACCTCTACTTCATCTGGTTCTCGGCGCTGCGTTGTATACTTTGATTGTCCTGGTTTGCGTTTATCAAGATAAGCTTGAACTTCTGCAAGAGTAAAAACAATTCCAGGTGGACAACCATCAATGATACAACCAAGAGCAGCACCATGACTTTCACCCCATGTTGTTACACGAAACAAATGACCAAATGTATTATGCGACATGAAAAAAGATCCGTTTCTCTGTCAAATATATACAACGACAACATATGTTGTGTGCTATACACAAGGTAGCTCGTTGCTCCCAAATACCCTTAGCCACTTTAAATTTGGTCAAATTACTGCTGTCCAATAAAATCCTATAAACCAAACTTTATTCTTTAACGACAGAAATGTCTGGTGCATCAACTGCTTTCATACCTATGATATTATAACCCGAATCGACATGATGGACTTCACCGGTAACAGAACGAGACAAATCTGAAAGAAAATAAAGTGCAGAATCACCAACCTCTTCAATTGTTACCGTACGACGTAATGGAGCATTATATTCATTCCATTTTAAAATATAACGAAAATCACCAATACCAGAAGCCGCTAACGTTTTAATTGGTCCAGCAGATATAGCATTAACACGAATATTTTGAGGACCTAAATCTACCGCTAAATATTTCACGCTCGCTTCAAGAGCTGCTTTGGCAACCCCCATTACATTATAATTGGGAACAACCTTTTCTGCACCATAATAGGTCAGTGTCAAGATTGAACCACCATCTGGCATCAATTTCTCTGCACGCTTCGTTAGAGCTGTTAGGGAATAAACGGAAATATTCATGGTCATCATAAAATTTGATTCGCTGATATCAATATAACGACCACTTAATTCATCTTTATCAGAAAAACCAATAGCATGAACTAAAAAATCGAGTTTTCCCCATTTCTTCTCTATTTCTCTAAAGACCGTATCAATAGAGACACTGTCAGAAACATCACAATGTCCACAAACAAACCCCTTTAATTCTTCAGCCAAAGGTTCAACACGCTTTTTCATTGCTTCACCCTGATAGGTAAAAGCAAGCTCTGCCCCTGCGCTACTTGCCGCTTTAGCGATTCCCCAAGCGATGGAGCGATTATTGGCCAACCCCAAAATTAAACCACGCTTACCGTACAATAAACCATTACCCTTAGCCATCAGCATTGCCCCATTGTTACTTAAAATTAATATTATTCATCTGCCTATGACACAGGTCAACTTTTTCTTCAAGCAATTGGTTTAAAATCAAACAAAAACTACGCTTTTATATATAAAAAATTTTAAAATTAATCTTGTTGCATTTGCAAAAACTGTTCTAGCGCGGCGTTTTTACCTTCCGGCAACATAATGCGAACATGCACATAAAGATCATCTCTTGTACCATTTTTTAAACGAAGCCCTTTCCCTTTCAACCGTAAAACGCGATCAGAACTTGACCAAGCAGGAATCGTTAAAACCACACGTCCCTCCAACGTCTCAACTTCTTCTTTTGCTCCCAAAACAGCATGTTTAAGAGAAACTGGTAAATCAAGATGGAGTGCTCTTCCTTCAACCCTAAAACGAGGATGTTTTTGAATCTGAATGGTTATCAACGCATCTCCTGCTTGCCCAAGAGGTACCTCTTCTCCCTGACCTTTTAATCGAATAGTCTGTCCGTCTTCAATATAATCTGGAAGTTTAATTTTTAACTTTTTTCCATTTGGAAAAACAGCTTCCACCTTTTCTGCGCCAACCATCTGCTCTAATGTTATAGCAAGATTAGCACGAACATGTGCTCCTTGTTGGGGACGGTTATAGTGTGTGGAATTCGAAAAGCTACCACCTCCTCCAAACAGATCCCGAAAAATATCACTCGCATCAAAACCTGCACCACCTGAAGAGGAAAAATCAAATCCCTTTGCTCTTCCTGAAAAGGGATTTTGTTTATTGCTAAAATTTTCACCAGTACCATAGGCTTGATAAAGCGGTTTTCCTTCCATATCAATTTCACCGCGGTCAAATTGTGCCTTTTTATCCTTATCACCTATAATTTCATAAGCTTGATTAATTTCAGCAAATTTTTCTTTAGCCTTTATATCATCTTTATTATGGTCTGGATGATACTTCTTTGCTAATCTTCTAAATGCCGATTTAATCTCTTGCGATTTTGCGGTACGTGCCACACCCAGAATCGTGTAGGGATCACGCATATTGCCCTCTTTTCAATTTTTTCGTTTTCAAAATATCAACTGATCCGTTGTTCAATATCCCTTATATCTTCGTCAGTCTATTCTTAGAGAATAATTTCTTCTTTCCTCTTTATATGTCTATCAGTAAACTAAAATACCAGATAAAATGAGACATTTATTTAATATAGCTCATTGTAGTCTATGCTAAAGTAAAAATAATTAAACTACCATAGAAATACACAATAGCATTGGCTTTTTGAAAATAAGAAAAAATGGTACTGTAACTTTTTGATGATAAAGTAAATGAGAAAATGCCTCACCCATGCTCACTGATATTTGGAGAAACTATGAGCAACAAAATACCAACAGATGATCATTTTATGAAAATGCAAAAACCTTTTGAACTTTTCGCAAAGTGGCTTGAAGAAGCAACGATAAGTGAAATAAATGATCCAAATGCTATGGCATTAGCAACAGTTGACGAAACAGGACTCCCTAATGTTCGTATGGTTCTCCTCAAAGACTACAGTCCCCAAGGCTTCGTCTTCTATACCAATTATGAAAGCTGTAAAGGACAAGAAATTTTAAAATCAATGAAAGCATCCTTAGGTTTTCATTGGAAATCGCTTCGTCGTCAGGTCAGAATTAGAGGAATTGTTGAAAAAGTAAGTCAACAGGAAGCCGATGCCTATTTCCAATCGCGACCACGTGGTAGTCGAATTGGTGCATGGGCATCTAAACAATCTCAACCTTTAGACAATCGTTTTGTGCTCGAAAAAGCAATTGCTCAATATACTGCACGTTATGCTCTAGGCAATATTCCACGACCACCTTATTGGTCTGGGTTTCGTGTTAAACCCCTTTCTATAGAGTTCTGGTGCGATCGCCCATTTCGTTTACATGATCGTCTGCTTTTTACACGCGATTGTGTTGAACACAGCGATTGGAAAAGACAAAAACTTTATCCCTAATCCTTCAAACTTCATCGTTATAAAGATTTTTTCTTCCCAACAGTTAAACAAATATTTTTTATTTGAAAAATTCTAAAAGAAGATGATTCATTTTATTTAAATAGAAGAATTTCATTTTCACTGTAAAAGTTGATTGGTAATATTTTCTACTGTATCGCTTAAAACAGATTAGCAACAAGCTTATTTAAAAGAAAATACTGTATTCAGCAGAAACTATGATTTTAGCTAACTTATTTTTAGACAGCAGGATAAAATATCGTCCATATACCCCCAAATACCAAACCAGCAAAAATCACAAAACCAATAAGCGAATTAGATTTGAAAAGCCTGAGGCATTGTGAACTGTCATCTATATCAATGACTTTAATTTGAATAAACATATGGATGCTTGCCATAAAAATCCCCAAAAAGCTAAGAACAGGGACTCCAGCTAAATAAAATGCTAGACTAACAAACACCACAAAACCACCATACAAAAATACTAAAGCACGCTTGGTTCCTTTACCAAAGAGAAGAGCCGTAGAACGAACACCAACAGTAGCATCATCTTCTTTATCTTGATGTGCGTAGATTGTATCGTATCCTATGGTCCACAAGATTGATCCCACATAAAGCAAGATTGGTGCCCAGCTTAAACTTCCAAAGACAACAGCCCACCCCATTAATGCGCCCCAATTAAACGCAACGCCTAAAAAAAACTGCGGCCAATATGTTACGCGTTTCATAAAAGGATAAAATGCAACAGCTATCAATGACGAAATACCTAGAAAAAAACTAAACCTATTAAATTGTGATAAAACGACTAAACCAACCAAACATTGTATAAGTATAAAAACTCTTGCTTGAAACCGACTCACATGACCTGTCGGCAATGGACGAGAACGTGTCCTTTCTACCTGAGCATCAATTTTATGGTCAATAAGATCATTCCAAGTACATCCTGCCCCTCGCATAGCAATAGATCCCAGAAAAAAAAGAAAAAGATACCAAACCCAATGAAGAAACATTGATAAAAGAGTATCGTAATGCATGTCATAAGAGAAAAAAGCCATTGTTGTTGACCAAAAACAAGGCCACATCAACAATTGCCATCCGATAGGCCGATCCCAACGCGCTAATTGCGCATAAAACCATAAAGAACAGGGAAGGAAATTGTAGACCCATTGTTTGGAAGATGCATCCATAACCCGTCCCTGACTCTCACAGGACTGAACATGCGCGATATTTTTATTTTTTTTCATTAAATGATTTACCTTTGGTCTTGCGATAGAGACATTTCATTCTTATGAGAAGGAGATAAGATTAATCATCTTTTATGAGAGGAGCAAGCAATGAATATTCTTCTTATTGGCTCAGGTGGACGAGAACATGCTTTAGCATGGAAAATAGCAGCATCACCACTGCTAACAAAGTTATATTGTGCCCCTGGAAACCCTGCAACAACAGAATTTGGTGAAAATATTAATTTAAACATTGATGACCATCACCTTGTTATTGATTTTTGTAAAAAACATTCTATTGATCTTGTGATTGTAGGGCCAGAAGCACCATTGGTTGCGGGTATAACAGACTCTCTTAATAGCGCTAACATCTGTGTATTTGGTCCTACTCAAAAAGCTGCTCAACTAGAAGGTTCAAAAGCTTTTACGAAAGATTTATGTCGTAAGAATAACATTCCTACAGGAAGTTACCAATGCTTTAATGATGCTTCTAAAGCTAAAGCTTACATTCATCAACAAGGTGTTCCCATTGTTATTAAAGCTGATGGCTTAGCAGCTGGCAAAGGTGTCGTGGTTGCAACAACTATGGAAGAAGCATTTAACGCAGTCGATGCCTGCTTCAAAAGTGCATTTGGAGATGCAGGAAACAAAATTGTTGTAGAATCTTTTCTTGAAGGTGAAGAAGCAAGCTTCTTCTGCCTTTGTGATGGTAAAGTTGCTCTTCCTTTTGGATCTGCTCAAGATCATAAACGTGTAGGTGATGGGGATATTGGAGCAAACACTGGTGGTATGGGTGCTTATTCACCAGCGCCTATTATGACCCAAGAAATAGTGAATCGTACCCTCAAAGAAATTGTTGAACCAGCCTTAAAAAGCATGAAAGAAATGGGCGCCCCCTTTAAAGGTATTCTCTTCGTCGGATTAATGATAACGCAAAAAGGACCCGAATTAATTGAATTTAACGTACGATTCGGTGATCCTGAATGTCAAGTTTTAATGATGCGCCTCAAAGATGACATCTTGCCAATTTTTCTTGCTGCAGCTCAAGGAAAACTTGAAAATAAGCCTCTTCGGTGGTCTGAAAAAACTGCTCTCACCGTTGTTATGGCTGCTAATGGTTACCCAGACTCTCCCCAAAAAGGTACTGTTATCCGTAACGTTGATAAAGTAAACAATCTTCCCGATGTGAAAGTTTTTCAAGCGGGTACAGTATTGCGTGATGGAGAACTCATTGCAAATGGTGGACGTGTTCTTAATATAACAGCAACAGGAAAAACGATTACGCACGCACAAAAACGTGCTTATGAAGCTGTTGATTGTATTGATTGGCCAGAAGGTTTTGTTCGTCGTGATATCGGATGGAGAGCCATTGCGCGAGAAAACTAAATTCTTTGAATATTCTTTTTTACAATTTGATTATTTTATATAAGAGCATGATACACAAATTTTCTTACTGTTTTACGTTGATTATAATTTTGAAAAAATGAGTGTGCTTTCCTTTGAACAATCAAATATTGTAAATAGGATATCTACTTATGATAAAATAGGAAATTTCTCTGAATATGACACTGTAATATAAACTGATCATTTTACTGTTGTATTTACTTTAAACGTATTTTCTCATCACTTTTATAAACACTTTCTTTCTTATAACACCCTGAAGAAAAACATATATATAATCATTTCTTTTATTTATTGCATTTTTTAATGAAATTCCGCTTTTATGAAAAATAAAATGCCCAAAAAAAATACTGATGTTATTCACGTACAAATTCTTAAACAATATCTCTCATGCTCGTCACTCCCATTTTACGACACTACCTGCAAGTAGTATAAACCCATTCTGACATCTTTCTGGAATAAAGATAAAAACCGATACCATCATTGTATTTTCCAACTCTCAATATTACGATAACTCTTTCTATCTAAATGCTTTATCAGAGAGTGTTTACTCTTTTTTAATGATTTTTATCCACACTCTAATCCTTCTTATAACGTGCAAAAAAATGATTTTGATTATAGGAGAGAGATGAAATAAGAATATTTTGCAATATTCAAAGCTCTCATTCAACATGGAGAAATGATTTATAAAAAAGTAAAAAACACTTCCAGCAATCTGCTCGTGTTTTAATGATGTGGCAAAAACTAAAAATTACACCGCCAAACAACGGTTTCTATTGTTATGAAAGCCGTTTTACCTCTCCGAGAAAAGCGTTTAACGTAACCAATTCCAGCTGCTAATATATGGTGTCAAAAAACTCTCATTTACAATCATTGATTTCCTCTTTGCCTTAAAGAACCAAAAGTCACACCAAATCCCATCTGTAAACGTCTGGATTCTCATTGAGCAGGTTCCTCTTGGTTTCCACTCATATGCTTCACTTACACAAAGACCGACAAGCAAACTTAAGAATACTCGCCATGTCCTCTAAAAATACTTCATGTATGAAGTTTACATGCCTCATACTACCGCCCCAAACAACGATGTTTTACGGCACAACAAGATAAATGCTTACGGTAGTACAAAAATGAATGCATATTAATATTACTGGAGTGCAACTCGATTCGCAATCACCAAACGCAAGCCTAACGGATTGCTATAACGAAGTAAGAAACGCTTTTGTTTAGAATGTGCTGTTGTACCAAAAAAACGATGTAAATCAGAACGATCTTTTACAACCAGAATGCGATTATCTTCATTGATCATAAGCATGGGGAGGCCATAAGTATCCGCCCATAATCGCCAATCCAGAAGAACATTATTCAAATCTCTGGAAACCAAAAGCGGTATACAAGCTTCCTCATCAGCATGAAGTAGTTCTAATGCAACAGCTCTTTCTCCTGAACGCGTTTTTACGGTACGTGCTGCAATTCCTTGGAAATGATAAGGGGGTATTAAATGCGATAAGCTTGAAGGCATATCCGTTTTAAAAGAAACACCACGCTCATTTAATGAACAAATAACCTGATTACCCGTTTTGGATGAAAAATATGTCGTCGTTTGTGGCAAATGGCACGGATCTAACCGAAATTCAAGCACCGCTTTTGCCTGATTAAAGCATTGATTAGCCATATACATTATCCCAATTTATCTTAAATAACATACACCCTTTAGCAGCTTTTTCTCATTGGATTATTAAAAGTTTGAATAAAAAACAACTGGTTTCTTTTTTGGTTATTAAAATCTAAACAAAAATACATGATCACTATTCTTGAATTATAATACTTTTCCGGGATTCATTATCCCTAAAGGATCGAGCGTTTTTTTAATCCCTTGCATAATATCCAATGCGACAGGCGATTTAAAAGAACGAAGTTCTTCGCGCTTAAGCTGACCAATTCCATGCTCAGCAGAAAATGCACCTCTATAGTCCATCACTAAACTATGAATGCGATGATTCATTTTTGACCATAACTGCAAGAACACCGTCGTATCAGCTCCTACAGGTTGTGTAATATTATAATGTAAATTTCCATCGCCCATGTGTCCAAAACAAATCACCCGTGCTCCTGGAGCAATATCTTCAACAATAAGCGCTGCCTCAGCAATAAAATCAGGAATAGAAGCAAGTGGGACCGCAATATCATGCTTAATGGACCCTCCTGCTAACTTTTGTGCATAGGATATACTTTCACGCAACTGCCAAAAAAAATCTTGCTGTTTTAAAGATTGTGCAACAATTGCATCTTCTATCACCGCATTCTTTAAAGCTTCTTCTAAAATAATACTCAGTACTGATAACGCCTCATCATTGCCTTGCAATGATGAAATGTTCATTAATACATACCATTCATGCTTCCGCTGAAGAGGAGGCTTCTCACACATCTTATAATCTAAAGCCATTTGCAAACTAAGATTTCCCATGAGCTCAAAACCTGTCAACATCCCTCCTCCATATTCTTGAGCCAGAGATAAAAACTCCAAAGCCTTCGCCGGACTATATAATCCCACCAAAGCAACAGCTTTTCCTTTTATTTTTGGAAACATCTTCAAAACGGCTGCGGTTATAACACCCAATGTGCCTTCTGCACCAATAAAAAGATTTTTCAAATCGTAACCGCTATTATCTTTTTTAACAAAACGCAAATCATCTAAAATACGGCCATCCGGTAAAACAACTTCCAAACCAAGACAAAGATCACGCATATTGCCATAGGCTAAAACAGCTGTCCCTCCAGCATTCGACGAAAGATTTCCTCCTACTTGACAAGAACCTTCAGATGCCAAAGAAAGAGGGAAAAAACGACCTGATTCATCCACTTTTTTCTGTAAATCCTGTAAAATAACACCAGCCTCTACAACAACAAAATTTCCCTCAAGATTTATAGTTCTAATCTTATTTAATCGTTCCATGGATAAAAGAATGCTCCCTCCTCTTTCATCTGGTTGTTGTCCCCCCACAAGCCCTGTATTTCCACCCTGTGGCACAATCGGTGTGCGTGTTTTGCTCGCTAGCTGCATAATCGATGAGACCTCTGCGCAAGAAGATGGACGTAAAAGTAAAGGTGTTTTTCCATGAAAAAGGCCACGCTCTTCAAGCAAATACGGTGCAATCAACGCTTGATCTGTTATAGCATGCTTAGCACCAACAATTTCTCTAAACCCCTCAATTAATTTCTGCTCCATGTTTGTTTCTCCTTTGGAGCCGCAGCCCGTATAAGACGATCATTGATCGCCTCCCCTAATCCGTATGATGGAATAGGTTCTACTGCGATACATCTCACTTTAAATGAATCTAATTCCTTCATATATTGAAATAAATGAAAGGCTGCCTCTTCCAACTTTCCATCTTCGCTAAGATTTAAAATAGAAACGGCATTTTCAGCCCCCATAACGCGCTTTGAACCAAATGCTAAAAGCGCTTCACCATTCTCCACCTTTTCTACATTCAAACGAATCGTGGCATTGGGAGCATAATGCGACTTTAACATCCCTGGAGCTTCAATCGCCGCCCTTTGATCTATCCGTTTTAAAGACTTCCCCACAATTTCTTCAATTTTATCAGCCGCAAGCCCCCCTGGACGCAAAAGATAAATATTTTCATCACAAATCTTAATAATCGTTGATTCAAGCCCTATTTTAGCAGGTCCTCCGTCCAATATCAAAGGAACAGATTCCCCCAAAGATGCAAAAACAGCCTCAGCTGAAGTAGGGCTAAGACGCCCCGACTGATTCGCACTAGGAGCAGCAAGTGGTCGGCCAAAATGTTGTACTACTTCCGCAAAACGACTGTCTGGAAAACGAACAGCCAAGGTATTCAAACCAGAGGTTGTTAAAGGATGAATATTATGCTGTTCCTTTAAAGGCAAAACCAATGTCAAAGGCCCTGGCCAAAATTCCTCCATTAATTGGCGTGAAAGAAAGTCAATTTTCACATAACGTTCCGCCATTTCGATGCCGCTGACATGCACAATAAGAGGATTAATTTGCGGACGACTCTTTGTAGAAAAAATAGAAGAAATTGCCCTCCCATTGGTTGCATCGCCCGCTAATCCATAAACAGTTTCCGTTGGTAACGCTACTAACTTCCCTTGTTCAAGAAGCACTATTGCCTCTCTTATCGAAGCACTATTGAGTGGTAGAATCGTCATGACACTCCATTTCTATAACACTCTTTTAGTGGTGCAAAACTATAACGATGTAATCCTATAATTGGTCCATATTTATCAAGAGCTGTACGATGCGCTAGTGTTGCATAACCTACATGCTTCTCTAAACCATACCCTTTATAAACTTGTCCTGCACACTCCATCATCCGATCACGCGTTACTTTCGCAATAATAGATGCAGCTGCAATTGAAACCGAACGCTGATCGCCCTTAATCAACGCCATTGCAGGACAGGACAACTCAGAAGGAATATCACGTCCATCAACAAGGACATAGTGGGCTGGAATGGCTAACCCTATAATACAGCGACGCATTGCCTCTAAAGTTGCTTTTCTAATATTAGATTGATCAATTGTACGAGCACAAAGACTAGCGACTGAAACCGCTAATGCACTTTGCAAAATTTCATGATAAAGTCTATTTCGTTGGAGAAAAGAAAGTTTTTTTGAATCATTTAACCCATTAGGAATATGGTCTTTATCCAAGATAACTGCTGCCGTTACCACAGGTCCAGCGAGAGGCCCCCGTCCTACTTCATCAACACCTGCTATATGAAAAAAACCCTGTTTTTGCAAATCCAATTCGCACGAAAAATTTGGTTGAAGCGGAACATTAAACATCTTTGATAAATCACAAATACAACAAACATACATCTATTTCTGTAGCATAATCATTTTTTGCAAGCATTACAGTTTTAAATGGCTCTCCAAACATTATGCGAATTCTTGCACAAAAGATCAAAAACACACAAAATAAAAAAATACATTTCTTTGGTTACCCTCTTTCATTGTGTATAATAAAATCATGACGAAATAAACGCTTTTATATTTATTTATCAGATATTTCCTAAAGTCATGATAGGTTTTACAAACCAATTTGGGTGCATTGATTTGATAAAAAGAGCTGCTTGTTGCGCTGTTTGTTTATTTTTAAAAATGCCAAAGCAAGTTGCTCCTGTTCCAGACATGCGGGAAAAAAGAGCGCCACATTCATCTAATACAGATAACACTTCAGCTAACTGAGGTGCTATTTTTAATGCAGAAGAAAAAAGATCATTACGCGTTTCTTGTAAAGCTTCAACCAATGAATCAACACTCTTTAAAGCGTCTGTATTAATTTTTAAAGAAGGATTATGACGCTTCTCTAACGCTTTAAAAACAGTTTGTGTTGAAATCTCTTGTCCATGATTAACCAATACTATTGCAAGAGAACAGGCTCCCTTTAGTTGTATCATCTCTTGACCAATTCCTTTGACCAAAAGCGGCTGCTGATATTCTAATGCATAAAGACACATGGGAACATCAGCACCAAGAACTAAGCTCATTTTTGCTAATTCTTGGTAAGAGCAATCAAGATTCCACTGTTGACGTAACATGCTTATAACCCCAGCTGCATCACCTGAACCACCACCAATGCCTGAAGCAATAGGTAATGTTTTTACAAGCCGAAAAAAAGCAGGTTGAGCACATTCAGGAAAAGTCTTATGCATAAAATCTCGTGCGCGAATAACCAAATTATCTAAATGAGACACAAGGCCTTTTGCAAACGGTCCCGTCAAAACAAACTGATTATTTTTGCAAGGTGCATAGTGTAAACAATCACCGCTAAGACTAAAATAAACCAAACTTTCTATTAAATGATACCCATCAGAACGTTGCCCCACAACATGTAAAGCTAAATTCAATTTAATAGGTGTAAATAAATAGGAATGTCTTTTGGACGAAGCTTGTACATTTGATATCATATGACGTAATATCCACCTACACAGGGTTCTTTTACAAACTCCTCCCTTTTATCCATATTTTTTATTAGCACAAGCACTATAAACAGTTTGGAATATTCTTAATCGTTTTCTAAACAAACAATAAACACAAAGAGCACTCATACAAAATAAACGACATGTTCTCATTCGTATCATTTCAAGCATTTTTTCTTCTAGAATCTGTTTTTAGATAAAAATCCCTCTGGCTTGAATGATCCTTTCCATTACAAACCATAACGCTGCCAAAGTGCTCGCTCTTCTGCTGCCATCAATGCACTGTCAACGGCTGTATAAACCGTATGTGCCGTCACTCCTGAAGGCGTTTTAGGTCCTAAGAAACTTTTTGGAGGCATAATAAGTCGAAGTTTTGCATCATTACCAAAGCGCTCCTTAATAACAGAACGTACATCATTTAATCCATCAACCAGACCAAGCTCAACACTTTGTTTTCCACTCCAAAACATTCCTGTAAAGAGATTCGAATCATCTGATAATTTTTCAGCACGCCGTTCTTTAACCAAATCGATAAAAGTTTGATGCACTTCAAGTTGGAGAGATTTCAAATGCTCGATATCCGCCTTTTTTTCTGGCTGAAATGGATCTAATGTAACTTTGTTCTTTCCTGCCGTGTATACACGCCGTTCGATACCAATTTTCTTCAAAAGCTCCGGAAAACCAAAGGAAGCTGAAACCACTCCAATGGAACCAACAATTGAAGAAGGATCTGCAAAAATTTCATCCCCCGCACAAGCAATCATATAACCACCGGATGCTGCAATATCTTCAATAAACACAAGAACCTTTTTATTTTTTTCTTCTGCCAAGTCACGAATACGCTTGAAGATAAAACGCGATTGTACAGGTGAACCACCAGGAGAATTAATAATAAGTGCAACAGCCGGTGATTTTTTGTGTGCGAAAGCCTTCTCTAAAAGATTTGCACACCTACTGAGGGAAAGGGTCCGGGATATAGATGCTGATGAATCCATAATTGCTCCTTGAAGGCGCACCACAGGAATTTCAAGTTTATCGGAAGAAAAACGGCGTGGAATAAAACTTTTAATAACATCCATCAAAACAAAATCTCCTTATAAATTAAGAACAATTAAATAGGCAAGGACAACAAAAAGGAAGAACGCGATAACATCCAAAAGCGCCAATCAATCCCCACATTACAAGCAGAAATATAATTTCACCCAAAGTCAAACCTCCCTAACAACAAAGTTTGGACTTTAAATAATAAACTAAAAAACACAAGATACTATTAGAAAAGTTCCCACAAGCTTATATATCCATTATTAATTGCATCAACTCGGGGTGAAAAAGTATGGTCATTACCTTCATGTATAACCAATGCCGGTAAAATAGATAAAGCTGCTCTGCTTCCTCGTTTTGCGTAAAATAAAAGACGAATTGCTGCTGTTTTCTCACGTGCATGCACAGGAATTATACAAATACCACCAAAACGCCCTTCTAAAGCACGCAGGATATCTGTCAGCGATTGTGGACGTGCAATAAGCCCTAAGTATCCACCTGGCTTAACAATGGCTGCTGCACTCCGCAACCAATTATCAAACATCGCTTCAGACATAACATGTGCTTCAGATTTTTGTTTATCAGGTGTCTTGCGATCAGTAGGATTATTAAAAGGTGGATTCATAATCGCAAAATCAAAGCTATTATCTATTAAACCTGCTTTTATACGGGCATTCCCTTTGAAGGTAACATCTGCTTCTAGCAAGCAAATTCGGCTAGCAAATTGTTTATTTTGTTCTAGCATAAGCGTTTTTTGAGCGTAAGATACCATAAAAGCTGAACGCTCAACTAAAGTAACATGAACTTTCAGACAACGCGAAGCAACAGCCAACCCTGCAGCTCCAGCACCTGCGCCTAAATCAACAACCTTGCCCTTTAAATTACTTGGAACCAAACTAGCCAATAACATCGCATCCATTCCAGAACGATGACCATATTTATGGGGTTGAACCAAATAAAATTTTCCGCGGTGAAAACTGTCAATTGTTTCACCACTCTGATTCGTTGTTTTTTCC
Organism: Bartonella sp. MF74HXZ; assembly: GCF_042194445.1. Lineage (NCBI taxonomy): Bacteria > Pseudomonadati > Pseudomonadota > Alphaproteobacteria > Hyphomicrobiales > Bartonellaceae > Bartonella > Bartonella sp. MF74HXZ. Next base: position 281,129 of record NZ_JBHIMW010000001.1, read on the forward strand.
ATTTAAAAGCCTAATGTTCACTTTTATAAACTGCATTTTTGCCATTCAGCTGCTATTTTAAATTTTTTTATTATTTCATAACAACAAGATTACACTCGCTAAAGAACATTTCTTGCCAATAACATTCCAAGCTTACACTTCAAAGCGCCATCAAAAGCTTGAGTCAAAACCAAACCCCCTTTATGCTAGTAAATAAAGTAAATTTTATATATGTCCATTGCAATACTCTAGGAGTAAACACATTGAGCGCAGCTATCAAACCAGAACAAATAAGAAATAATCAAATTTCTCTTCAATCTCTTGTCAATCTTACTCAAAAAGATATGGAGCGCGTAAATCAATTTATTCTCTCTATGGCAAAATCAGAGGTTGAGATGATCCCTGAAATTTCTAACCATCTTATTTCATCAGGTGGAAAGCGATTACGCCCAATGATTACGCTCGCTTCTGCTCATATGTTCGGTTATCAAAGTGACGGACATATAAAACTCGCAACAGCTGTTGAATTTATGCATACAGCAACATTACTACACGATGATGTGATTGATGAAAGTAATTTGCGACGTGGAAAATCCACGGCACGGATGATTTGGGGGAATCAAGCAAGCGTACTTGTTGGTGATTTCCTGTTGGGTCAGGCTTTTAAAATGATGGTCGATGTCGGTTCCATAGAAGCGCTCTCTGTCCTAGCGAACGCTGCTGCAATTATTGCTGAAGGAGAAGTTATGCAACTTTCTGCTGCAAAAAATATCAAAACCAGCCCTTCAGACTATCTCAAAATCATCAATGCCAAAACAGCCGCACTTTTTTCAGCAGCCGCTGAAGTAGGACCGATTGTTGCTGGCTATGGACATAAAGAGCGTTCTTCATTACGTGAATATGGAACATCTTTAGGTTTAGCTTTCCAATTGATTGATGATGCACTTGACTATAGCGGTAGTGCTCAAAGCTTAGGAAAAAATATAGGGGATGATTTTAGAGAAGGAAAAATAACAATGCCTGTTATTATCGCATATGAACGTGGAAATATAGTAGAAAAAAATTTCTGGAAACAAGCACTTGAAGATGGCAATAACAATAATGAAGCCTTCGCATACGCGCAACACTTAATAGAAAAGTATGATAGTATCACAGATACAATAGAACAAGCACGCATCTACGGAAAACATGCAATTGATGCTCTTGTTCCCATGAACGAAAATCTTGCTTACAATGCTCTCGTTGAGACTGTTGAATTTTGTATTGCGCGCGTAAACTGAATTCTTTGCAAGAATCGCAGTATTTCTCAATAAAGTAATGAGATATGATCTATAAACAACACCATCGATTGATTATCTTGAAAAGGATTAGCTCCATGTGCTCTGCAACGGTATCCCGAATTTTTACCCTCTTTATCGTGGGTATCATGCTGATGCCATTCCCCACCTACAGTAAAATAAGCACCGCAATTCATACAAGCTCATTTACAGGTGCTTATTTAGCTGGAAGGGTTGCAAATCATGAAAATAAAACAGAACTTGCTATCAATTACTTTAAACAAGCACTCGTTTATCAACCTGATAACATTGAAACACAAAAAGAGCTCCTTGAAGCTATGCTCTCGGTCGGAAACTTTAAAGAAGCTGTCCAACAAGCCCAAAAACTCAAAGAGCAAGATGTTATAACTCCCTTTGTTTCCTTAACTTTGTCAGTAGAAAGTCTCATCAAAAAAGACTATAAGAATGCCAATTTTCTTCTACAATCAAAAGAACCTCCGAAATCCAATAATCCAATACCTGAACTCATCGGTGCTTGGATTAAATTTGGATCTGGACAAAAATCTCAAGCAATCGCTGATCTTAAGAAACTCAAAGGTCCTGTCTGGTATGACCTTTTTATATCTTATCATCTAGCACTTATGAGCGACCTTGCAGAACAGCCAAAGGATGCAAAAAAATATTTCATTAAAGCACTTAGTAACAAACAGGGGACTCTTATCGCTCCTAATACCTATGAACGTATTATCATAGCCTATGCCTCATTCCAATTGCGCCATAATATGCGTAACCAAGCTCTTCAAACAATCCAACATGGCGAACAAATGTTGTCAGGTCGAGAAGTCCTTAAAAACTTTCGAGAAAAAATTGAAAAAAATTCTTTCTTAGAGAGAGTTATTAAAACACCTCAACAAGGAGCCGCCGAGGTATTATATAATTTTGGAACAGCCCTCAACCACAAAAACTCAGGGCGAATTGCACGTATTTTTAAGCAATTATCTTTCGCCTTATACCCTCAAAATGACGCAACACTGTTTCAGCTCGCACACATTTCTGCTAAATTGAGTGATCCTCATAAAGCAATTAAACTTTATCGCGCTTTATCCCCTAAATCTCCTTATTATAAAGATGGACAACTTCATCTTGCATTCCTTCTTGCCAATAACAACAATTACAAAGAAGCAATAAAATTACTCACATTGTTAAATGAAAAGTTTCCCAATGATCGTAATATTTTGATAACGCTCGTTGCTTTTTATATGCAGGACAATAAATTCCTTGAGGCCATTAAAACTCTAGACACCGCTATTGCCCAGATAAAAAACTTTCAGCAGGACGATTGGAAACTCTTTTATCAGCGTGGTATTGCTTTCGAACGTTTAAAGCAATGGCCAAAAGCAGAAATTGACTTGAGAAAATCGCTTGAATTTTTTCCAAACCAGCCGCAGGTTCTTAATTATTTAGCCTATTCCCTTGTAGAACGTGGTGAGAAGCTTGAAGAATCGCTCCGTATGCTGCAAAAAGCTTCTGCTTTGCAAGCTCACAACAGTCATATTCTCGATTCTTTAGGGTGGGCTTATTATAAACTAAAAGAATATAATAAAGCAGTGCAAATATTAGAAAATGCTGTCAGATTACAACCTGAGGACCCAACACTGAATGATCATTTAGGTGATGCCTATTGGAAAGTTGGACGTAAACGTGAAGCAATCTTTCAATGGAACCATGCAATTGACGGAAAACCAGAAAATTCTGAACAAATTCAAGAAAAGTTGAAATTTGGTTTGCAATAAACGATGCTTAACCATAAACCACATGAAATAATAAACAGAGAAACTAAATTTACTTTTGTTTAGTCCAATATAAAGAGTATAAAGCGTGAAACTGCCTGAACATCTTAACCCCAAACGTTCTTTTCAGGGACTAATCTTAACTTTGCAAAATTATTGGGCACACTATGGATGTGCAATTTTGCAACCTTACGATATGGAAGTCGGAGCTGGGACTTTTCATCCCGCAACAACATTACGCTCTCTAGGTCCACGTCCTTGGAAAGTTGCTTATGTCCAACCCTCCAGACGCCCAACAGATGGCCGATATGGTAAGAATCCAAATCGTTTACAACACTATTATCAATTCCAAGTACTTCTCAAACCCTCTCCGCTCAATCTACAAGAACTTTACATAAAGTCGCTACAAGCTATCGGACTTGATACAAAACTGCATGATATTCGCTTTGTTGAAGATGATTGGGAAAGTCCCACCCTTGGTGCTTGGGGGCTTGGATGGGAATGCTGGTGCGATGGGATGGAAGTCTCTCAATTTACTTATTTTCAACAAGTTTGTGGCATTGAATGCGCTCCAGTTTCAGGGGAACTCACATACGGTCTTGAGCGTCTAGCGATGTATATCCAAGGGGTTGATAACGTCTATGACCTTAACTTTAATGGTTTGGAGGGAGAAAACAAAATAAGTTATAGAGATATTTTTTTACAGGCAGAACAGGAATACTCATATTACAACTTCGAATTTGCTGATACAAAATTGCTACATCAGCATTTTATCGATGCAGAACGCGAATGCAGGGCACTTCTTGATGCTGGAAAACCAAATAAAGAAAATATATTACATCGCTGTGTTTTTCCTGCCTATGATCAATGTATTAAAGCGAGCCATATCTTTAATCTTTTGCAAGCACGTGGCGTTATTTCTGTAACCGAACGACAAAATTACATTCTTCGCGTTCGTGATCTCGCGCGCCGTTGTGGGGAAGCCTTCTTACTCACAGAAGCTGGACAAATATATACTGGAGAAGCCTAATGTCTGATCTTCTTCTTGAACTTTTCAGTGAAGAAATCCCCGCACGTATGCAACGAAAAGCTGCTGCTGATCTCAAAAAATCTGTTACAGATCAACTTGTGAATGCTGGATTGATCTATGAAGCTGCTCGTGAATATTGGACACCTCGTCGGCTAACATTGGACATACGCGGACTTTCCATACGCTCAAAAGATATCCATGAAGAACGAAGAGGTCCTAGTATAAAATCACCACAGCATGTAATTGATGGTTTTCTACGTGCAACAGGATTAAACGATATTTCTGAAGCACATATTGGACATGATGATAAAAAAGGTCATTTTTATATTGCTAAAATTGTTAAAAAAGGTCGAGCTGCAGAAGAAATTATTGCCGATATTTTACCGAATATTATCCGCAACTTTCCGTGGCCGAAATCTATGCGTTGGGGAAAAGATTCAGCACAAAGTGGTGCTCTGAAGTGGATTCGACCCTTACAAAACATTCTTTGCGTCTTCGGACCAGAAATTGGTGAAACACATGTTATTCCGTTTACAATTGGTTCTCTTAAAAGCAATAATTTAACTTATGGTCATCGTTTCTTAAGTGATGGAAAGCCATTTCAAGTGCGCCGCTTTGATGATTATGTTACTCAACTTGAAACCCATAAAGTCATTCTGGATGCCGAGAGACGAAAGAATATTATTTTAGCTGATGCCCAAAATCTCTGCTTTGCCAACGGTTTAGAACTGGTTCAAGACAATCCCCTCCTAGAAGAAGTTGCTGGTCTTGTTGAATGGCCTGTTATCCTGATAGGTGATTTTGACCAATCATTCCTTGATATTCCTCCAGAAATTATTCGCTTGACCATTCGAGCCAATCAAAAATGTTTTGTTACCCGTAAACAAGGAGAAAAAGTAAAACTTTCTCATCATTTTATTCTCGTTTCTAATATTCTTTCAAATGATGAAGGCAAAGAAATTTCAAAAGGAAATAGTAAGGTTGTCCGTGCCCGTCTTTCTGATGCACTTTATTTTTGGCAAACCGATCAGCGTGATTTGCCTGATATTCAACAATTAGAATCTTCTATAAAAAAATTTGATCTTGATATAAAAAAACCTCTCGATCAAAGAATGGCGCGACTTGATCATTTGAATGTAACTTTTCATGCTAAATTAGGTACGCAAGGTGCAAGAATAGAACGCATTGCTACACTCGCACAAGAAATTGCACCTTTGATACAGACAGATCCTCTTTTAGCAAAACGTGCAGCAATCCTTGCAAAAGCTGATTTGCAAACAGAAATTGTCGGAGAGTTTCCTGAACTACAAGGGGTTATGGGGCAAAAATATGCCCTTCTTCAAGAGGAAGATCCTCGCGTAGCTGTAGCAATTGAGGACCATTATAAACCTCAAGGACCAACAGATCGTCTTCCACAAGAACCGCTTGCTATAACCGTTATGCTCGCCGACAAAATTGACATGCTCGTTGGCTTTTGGCTCATTAATGAAAAACCAACGGGCTCAAAAGATCCCTATGCGTTAAGACGAGCAGCACTGGGAGTTATTAGGCTTGTACTTTCGCGAGATTGGAAAATCAATCTTATGCCACTGTTTCAGTTAGCAATGAATCTTTTCTTACAACAAAAAAATAAATATGAAATCTCTCAAAGAGAAAATTCACAATTGCTGAATCTGCTTCCAGAAAAAACAGAATATATTTTATCAGACCTGTTATTCTTTTTTCATGACCGTTTGAAAATCTATCTAAAAGAGGAAGGTGCTCGTTACGATGCCCTTGAAGCCGTTTTAAATAAAGATTCTGATGATTTTTTATTGGTTGCACGTCGTGTCGAATCGCTTATCGCTTTTATCAATACCCATGATGGAATGAACTTTGTAGCCTCTGTAAAACGTACTGCCAATATTCTTGAAAATGAATTTCAAAAAAGCACAACAATAGCGAATGAAATTAATCCTGAGCTCTTTGTCGAGAAAGAAGAAAAGCAGCTCTATCGTGCAATCTGTGAAGTAGAAAAACAGGTTCTAGCTCCCATCAATGCGACAAATTTATCATTTGCACTCAGTGTGCTAGCGCCACTTGGAAAATTGATTGATATATTTTTCGAAAAGGTATTGGTGAATGATAAAAAACCCGATGTTCGTGCTAACCGTCTTGCTCTTCTCAAACGTATTCACATTATTACACAATCGATTGCGGACTTTTCAAAACTTGTCATTTAGAATCAAAATGTCCTATTAATTGATAAAAATAATGAAGATAAATTTTTCTTTTTTATGACTTTTATTAATTAATATTGAGAAAATTATGCAACCAAAGAGGACATTTTTTATCTCTCAAATATCATTAATTAAGATATGTTTTCATTTTGATAAATGATTCTTTCTCAAGAGACTCTTTAATAAGTTCATCTGCCTTGTTAGAATCTAATTCCTTTGCAATAAGGATACGTGCTGTAGAAATTGCCAAATCAATAGCCGATGAAGAAACCATGCGTATCGCATCCGCTTCTGCTTGAGCAATTTTTTGCTCTGCCAATTTATTGCGGTTTTTTACATATTCTTCTGCTTTTGTACGAGCCTCAGCAATAACAGATTCAACTTCATGTCTTGCTGCTGCAATAATTTCTTGCGCATCTTTTTCTGCTTCTGCATGTTTGCGTTGATATTCAGCCAATATTTCCTGTGCCTCTTCACGAAGACGCAGAGCCTCATCCAGCTCATCTTTGATACGCTTCGCGCGCGCATCAAGATGGTGTATAACCCTCTGTGGAATTCGGAAATAGACTAAAAGAGCTAAAAAAAGAACTAACCCAACAAATGCCCAAAAAGTATCAGTCATTTTTGTCTTCCTCAATAATCCGCAGTTTTAACAACTGAACGAACAGCCTCTTTGCTGATATCAACGTCAATCAATTTTTTCACAATTTCAAGAGCCACTTCTTCAGCGATAGAACCAACATTTTGCATCGCTTTATCCCGAATTTTTGCTATCTGTTTTTCAGCATCTGCGAGTTTTTTTTCTAAACTCTCTTCAATTTCTTTCCGTTCAAGCTCTGCTTTTTCTTTTAATTCTTCACTAGCTACCTGCGCTATAGCATGCGCTTTCAAACGCGCTTCTGCTAATTTCCGCTCATAAGTTTCAACAACAATGTCTGCTTCCTGCTTCATGCGCATTGCCTGATCTAAATCAGATGCGATTCGATCTCGCCGCGTTTCAATAACACCACCAATACGTGGTACAATTACACGAGAGATAAAAAGATAAAAAAGTCCGAAAGAAATCGCCAACCAGAAAAAATGCGAACCAAAATGTACAAAATCAAAAGGCGGAAACACGCGATTTGCATGCTCTGCCACCTTTTTAATATGTTCTATCGACGTTTCAGTGTTCTGTGCATAAGCGCTTGAAACAAACATCTTCTTTCATCCTTTAAATAGCTTATTAAAGCCCTCTATAACCGATGATAACTGACTGACATCTCTCTGGTTAAGAGCTAAAAGGGTAAATCTTTCCTCATGCAAGAACAGATATACCCTTTTGATGATGATTAAACCCCAAAAAGAAGTAGTAAAGCAATGAGCAGTGAAAAAATTCCCAAAGCTTCTGTTACAGCAAAACCAAAGACAAGACGTCCAAACTGACTATCCGCTGCTGATGGATTTCGTAATGCACCAGAAAGATAGCTACCAAAAATATTACCAAGTCCTAAAGCTGTTCCAGCCATACCAAAGCAAGCAAGACCAGCGCCAATATATTTTGCTGCAAGCACCATTTCCATGTTATTCTCCTTTAAAGCGAAATTGCATTATTCGACGGAAAACCGCCAGTTCTATTAATGTCCTGGATGAATTGCATCATTAAGATACATACAAGTTAAAACCGTAAAGACGTAAGCCTGAAGAAATGCGACCAAAAACTCAAGAGCAGTAATCGCTACAGTCATAATAAGCGGTAAAACCGAACCACCCACACCTACGAGTCCTACCCCAATCATTGAAACAACAAACCCAGAAAACACTTTGAGCGTAATATGACCAGCAAGCATATTCGCAAAAAGACGAAGAGAAAGACTAATTGGACGGGAGAGAAAAGAAATAATCTCAATCATTGTCACCAGAGGCAAAACCACAACAGGAACTCCACTGGGAACGAACAGTTTCAAAAAACTGACCCCATGCTTATAAAAGCCATAACCAATCACCGTCAAAATTACCACCATTGCTAACGAAAACGTGATCATGATCTGCGATGTAACCGTATAAAAATAAGGAAAAAGACCAATAAAGTTAGCAACCAAAATAAAAGTAAACAGAGAAAAAACTAAAGGAAAAAACTGCATTCCCTGTACACCAGATGATTCCCGCAGAGTCGATGCTACAAACTCATATGCCATTTCCGAAAGAGACTGCATCCGCGTTGGAACCAATCCACGACTTGATGATGAAATGAAGAGAAAAATAGAAGTTATAACAACCGTGAGAACTGTAAACAATGATACATTTGTAAACGATAAATCCATATTTCCTATGGAAATCTTAATCAGCCTTGAAACCTCAAACTGATGAATAGGATCTGGAGCGTGCGCTGTCACTTCAACCTCATTTATCGGACCTCTCATTGGCCCCTTTATCTTGTTTATCTTGGCGCAATACGCCTTTTTTTCCTAATTGACTGGAGGAAACATACCCCACAGACCGAAGAATACTCACTACACCAGCAGCAAATCCAAAGAAGAGAAAAAATACCAATCCCCAAGGATACGAACCTGCTAACTTATCAAACCCTAACCCTAAAATAACACCAACTATAACACTCGCCAGAAACTCACTGGAAAGCTTAATTGCATTTGCCATCCCTCCTTGTGATTTTTCTCGCTTATTCTTATGCTCCCGCTTCTTTAATGCCCGCTTGCGCACTAAAGCTACGCTTAAGTTCCTACTACGACATTCCAAATCCTCTGAATGAAGACACTCTCCTTGCTTTTCCTCTTCAGCCTCCTTACGGCTTATAACGGGTTTCTCGCCCATCGCCATCATTGGCTCCTTAATTAAAAAGCAAAGTAAGAATGCATTTCATAAAACCGTGTGCATCATATTGTTCCCGAATTTATTCGTCAAGATACTAAAAGAAATCTATCACAAATTATCGTATAAATTTTATTGTATAAATAACGTATTTTTTAATTTACATCTTTCTTAAAAAGATATTCTGAGCACCTAAACCGATTTCACGACAGCACCCGTGAATGTATAACGAAAAGTTCCCGTGAATGATATAAAACTCATAGAACAGCCACTTTTACGCTTAACAAAAGGTGTAAACTGATACCATCTTATTTTCCAGCTCCCAATGTTATATCAATTCTAGTTTTGAAAGAGAACATAGAAAGCTAAAAACAGTATGAGAGCGTTGTTTTGTTCCTTTTATTCAAATAAACTTGCACTTTTTATTTTATGAAAATGATTAATGGTTTTTATATGATCCTATTCGCAAAGTATTTTACATATGCCATCACAGAACCCATCACTCAATGAGCTTGAGGGTATTAAGAGAGGTTCCTTTAAATACGATAAATCTAAAATTTCAAATAGGTCAAGCCAATAGAACACAATAAAATTTAAATAAAATCACCATACTACTTTATACAATTTTAATCCACTTTTTTGAATTTCGCCCTTTACAATTGAATATCGGTAGATTCAGCAAATATTTTTGCTTTTTATTTAGACAAACTATCGTAAGCAAAAGCGCTTATTCATAATCTTTATTTTTATAAAACGATAATTTAATGCTTCTTTTCAAACGAGCATCATAATTGTATTTCCCTACCCTCATATTTGCATCTATTCTTGCATTTAAATAACCCATTAAGAGGATGATGTACTCTTTCTTAAATACTCCTTATTAAACTCTTCTCATAACATGCAAATAAATGATCTTTATCAAGATGAGAGAACTCTATTCAATAGCGCTCATGGTAAATGATTATCAATAAAATTAAAACTTTAGCAAATAAAAATTTTTTCTTTTATGAAAAGAACGATCATTGAAAAAACTTATTTTTAAGATTCTTAAGTATAGATTTCATCACTTAAAAAAATTAAAGAGTTATCATTTCTTTTTGGAACGTGTCGCAAAAGGATTATCAGAGGCTCGTAATGATATGCGAACGGGTATACCAGACATATCAAATGTTTCACGTAACCCATTGACAAGATAGCGCAAATACGACTGTGGCATACTTTTGGGGCGCGAGCAAGAAATCATAAATCCAGGAGGACGTGTCTTAACCTGTGTGATGTATTTAACCTTAAGTCGACGTCCAGAAACCGCAGGAGGTGGATGATGTGCAACAACAGTTCCAAGCCATTGGTTCAATTTAGCCGTCGAAATGCGACGATTCCATACACGGTGCATCATCATGACATTTTCCATCAGTTTATCAATCCCTTGACCATATTGTCCTGATAAAGGAACAGCTCTCAAACCACGAACTTGAGGAAGAAATCGCGCACATTTTTCATGCAAATCAATCAATGTGGTCTGACTATTTTCAATAAGGTCCCACTTATTGAAAGCAATAACTGGAACACGCCCTTCACGAATCACAAGATCAGCAATTTGTAAATCTTGCTTTTCAAAAGGTATCGTTGCATCAAAAACAATGACCACCACTTCTGCAAAACGAATAGCACGTAAAGTATCTGCAACAGATAGTTTTTCTAATTTTTCTTGAATTTTCGATTTTCGACGTAAACCTGCAGTATCAAAAAGTTTAATATGACGACCACGCCATTCCCAATCTACAGAAATAGAATCACGCGTAAGTCCTGCTTCTGGTCCTGTTAACAAGCGCTCTTGTTTCAACATACTATTGATAAGAGTGGATTTTCCTGTATTGGGACGCCCTGCAATTGCAATCCTAATGGGCTTACTTTCATCGTAAATAAGCTCTTCTTCTTCCAAATCGTTTACATCATCACCAACAGATGCAAGCTGTATCGTAATATCTTCTTCTTTGTTGTTGCCAAAAGCATGCTCTGACCCCACAGCATCTATAATTGCATCACGCAGATCACTAAGTCCCAAACCATGTTCAGCCGATATTAGGCACGGCTCCCCCAAACCTAATGACCACGCCTCATACTCTCCTCCTGTTGCCGCTCTTGACTCAGACTTATTAGCAACAAGCACAATTGGCTTTCCTGATTTGCGAACCAATGAAGCAAAATTTAAATCACTTGGTGTTATCCCGCTCTTTGCATCAAATACAAATAAAATAAGATTCGCTTCATCAATCGCAGCTTTTGTATGAGAACGCATACGCCCCTCAAGTGTATGATCACCTGCTTCTTCCAGCCCAGCCGTATCAATCACATCAAAACGTAGATCTTGAAGTTTTGCCGCATGAATACGTCGATCACGTGTTACACCAGGCTTATCATCAACCAAAGCCAATTTTTGCCCAACCAAACGATTAAATAGTGTTGACTTCCCAACATTGGGACGACCAACGATAGCAATGGTAAGGCTCATCGATTTATTCCTTATTTGCCTTGCCCTCAGCTTGTATCAGCTCAAGCATTATTCGAGCCCGATCTGTTATTTTTGAACCCAAAGCACCTTTTTCAGAAATTTTCTTAAAATAATAAACCGCCTCATCCATTTTATCCGCCTTATAAGCAGCTAAACCTAAAGCCTCTCTTGCAGACATATGCATAGGATCGGTATCACTTGTCATATCTTTGATACGCTTTTCAACATCAGCTAATGTCCCTGTATCAACTAGGATATAAGCCGCCCGAATTTTTGCAACTTTCTGCAAAATCTCTGGTGCTTTCTCATCCGCTGCAACAGAATCAAAAATCTCCACTGACTTAATAATGTCACCCTTCTCCATGAGTAAAGAAGCCTCACGTAAACGAGCAAGAAAAGGATACCCCCCAAAATGAGAGGTTTTAACAGTTTCTAATTGCTTTATCGCTTTATCAAAATGACGTGTATCCGCAAAATCAAGACTTTTTACAAATGCATCACCAATATAACCGGCTTTCTTTATTTGCTGATGATGGTAAATTTGATAAGCAACTATCATGAGTATAAAAAGAATAGCTGCTCCAATAATTGAAAAACCATACCGCCTCCAAAAAGCAAGCGCCTTTTCCTGACGAAATTCTGCATTCACTTCAGCAATAAAACTATCATACGACATATATCATACCTTGAAAAAAGTTACTTTCCCTGTGCTTTTACGCATAAATGGACAAAGATGGTAGTCCTAATTAACTAAAAATCTTTAAATTGCTCGTTTATTTATTTTAAATCAACATGTAGCCAAATCAATCGGATTTTTGCAACAGTCTTAATCGAAAATGATGTAACCGCCCTGTTTGCTCACATTACAGCTTTTATATATTGTTTTGAGTCTTATAAAAAATTCACTGTTTTAATATTTATCATGATTGCCTATCATCTCAAGCGGACTTTCTCCCCATTATATAGAGAGATAATCTTTTAAAGTCTTCAACGCAATCGTTGATAATATTGGATTATAGAATTATAATAGAAAAGACAATTCTTTTAAAAACTTGAACAAAAAATAAATTTCCACGAATACCTACTAAAACCAAATAGATGAATCTTATCTGTATCAAAAATACCGAAGTACCATAATAAAAGTGTGGTATAATTTCAAATCTTCAGTTAAAGCTCTTTATACAAAATGTATCCCTTCAACTTATCTTCATACGATTAACAACCTTTTGTAATTGATCCTTAAAGTTTCTAAAAATATCCTATTGTAAGGGCCAAACCCACATAAGCATTGGAACAGCAATAATAACGATCAACACCGCCAATGGAGCACCCAAACGTGGATAATCACTAAAACGATATCCTCCTGGTGCCATCACGAGCATATTACTTTGATGTCCAATAGGTGTAAGAAACTCACAGCCCGCACCAATTGCAACAGCCATCAAAAAAGCTTCAGGCTTATAATGTAGGGAATGAGCAAAACTTGACGCAATTGGTGCTACCATCATCACTGTTGCTGCATTATTCAAAAATGGCGTGACCAACATAGCTGTCACCAACATAAGTGCTAAGGCACCAGATGGCGGGAAAAATATTGCCAATTGGCTCAGCCATTGACCAATGAGATCCGTACATCCTGTTTTCTCTAACGCTTCACTTACTGGAATAAGAGCCGCTAATAGTACTAATATTTGGCCATCTAATGCCTGATATAGATCACGCGCGGGCAAAACGCGAAAGATAACCATTGCAGCAGCAGCAGAAAAAAAAGAAAACGCAACGGGAACAATATGAAAAGCTGTAAAAATAATTGCTATAAATAAAACAGCTAAAGAGATGAAACCATGTCGTAAATTTCCAAACACAATATTTCGTTTTGCTAGGGGCAGGCATTTCAATTCTCTTAATAAATTTGGAATAACTGCATCCTGTCCTTGCAAAACAATCACATCGCCAAGATGGAAAATAATATCATCAAGTCTTCCCCGCACCCTTTCATGTTGACGACTTAATGCAAGCAAATTTACATTATAGTGATCAAATAGGGAAAACTCTTTCGCACTAATACCAATAAGAGGTGAATTATGGGTGATGACTGCTTCAATAATATCGATGTCACTGTCCTTATCACCTGCAGCAATAGTTCGCCCCTTAGAAAACTCTAAACGAGCAGAGTTCATCACGCTATCTAACCCTGTATGCGACCCTTCCAGCAAAATAATATCATTTTCAGACAAAACAAAATCTGGTAACGGTGAAATAGATACTTTGTTTCTGATGATTTGAATCACCATAACGTCACCACTTGATGGCTTAACCAAATCAACAATATTTTTCCCTATAATCGGTGAATTTATTGGAATACGCACTTCTGCAACATAATTACGAATATCAATGGCATCATCAAATGATACACCTGAACGCACACGTACAGGCAAAAGCCAATAAAAAAAGACTAAATATACAACACCAGCCGCCGCAACAACCGCACCAACTGGTGTAAAATCAAACATAGTAAAAGGTGTTCCTGCTAAACGTTCTTGCATCGCTGAAATAACAACATTGGGAGATGTTCCTATCTGTGTCATAAGCCCCCCCAACAAAGAACCAAAGGCCATGGGCATCAAAAAGACAGAAGGAGAAACCTGAGAACGACGTGCAAACTGAAAAGCTATCGGAAGCATAATAGCCAAAGCACCAATGTTTTTAACAAACATTGATAATACGACAACAGAAAGAACTAAAAAGGCTAATTGAAGACGCACAGATTTCACGTCTGGCCATATCCGTTGAATAATAAATTCCATTATACCAGAGCGCGATACGGCCGTACTGACAACAAACACACTCCCCACGATAATAACAATATCATTACTAAAACCGCTAAAAGCTTCCTTCGGACTGACAAGACCAAGAGCACAAGCTATTAATAACGTACAAATAGCAACAAGATCATAACGAAATCGATCCCAAATAAAAACAACCATCATGAGACCAATGATCGAAAAAGCCATTATTTGATTTTCTGTCATAACACTCACCTCTCCCCATTAAATTATAATGCACAAAAACATATTTTTTATGTTTTAAATATTCCTATAAACAGCAGCAAGATAAAAACAGACATCGGAATATTTTAGGATAATTTTAAAATGATAAAAAATTATGATGCGCATAAACTTACCTCTCCTTATTATGCGTTCTTTTCTATAAAGAGCTAAACTCAAAGAAAATTGATAAAAGTTGATAAAGCTATATTGCAAAAAAGATGAGAATAACTCTAATATAGAGAGTAGATAATTGTTGAAACTGGTACACGCTATATTTAAACCTTTGTCGTTGCTTAAAAGAATTTATCTTCACTCTCAATTCAAAGAGTGATAAAAATGAAAGAAGAAAGAATGGTCAATCTTAATAGTGGGTATCAAAGTAACCTCAGATATTGGCTCACTTGCATTATTGGATTTGTTGCTATCTTGGCAATTATAATTGTTGGTGGATTTTATATCGCAAAACCCTATCTTGACAGTTTTGTAAAACAAGAAATAGCCCGTCGTGGCATAAAAGCCCGAACATCTGAAGTAAGCATTCTAGGTAGGGTCAATTTGAAGAATGTGACATTACCTGTTCCAGCTGGTACATCACTTAGAATTGGTGCCATTTCTGCCCGTCCTCCCCTTTCCTTTATTCCCGGAACTTTTACATTTTATAATGTTGATTTAAAGCATAATAATATTCATGTGCAAATTCCCCAAATTTCTCTTCGGAGTGTATCCTTAAAAGAAAAAGATAGAACGATAACATCACGGCTTTTACAATCAATGATGCGTATTGAGCTTTCCTCAATTATTGCTCCCAATATACAACTTTCTATAGAAAATAAAAACAACCGAATAGAAACGGTTGAAGTCAAGAATTTCCAGCTTTCTGATTTTAAAAATGGCCATATCCGTTCAGTTAGTATTAAAAATATGGATCTTAAAACAGTTGCAGTAAATGGTGCCAAACAGATGCAGCTTATGGCTAAAAGTGATATAATAAAAGCTCATGATATCGACATCAACTATGCCTATTCTATCATTTTTGGAAAAAACAATGCTCTCAACCAAGGTAAAACCGTTACTGGCCCCATTTCTCTGAATAATGTAAGTGTCGATGTTTTAGAAGAAGCGGAAAAAAGCAGTTCTTTCTTCCTCGGACAGTTTAAAACATCTGGTTTAAAAATGAAGCCGCTTGAACAAACTCCTGAAAAATTGATCAAAGCTTATCTTAATGCAAGAAAAGAGAATAATAAAACCGCTGAAAAAATAGCACAAAATGGTCTTCTTCTAAACATACTGCTCGCCATTACCTCAGCGGATGCCAAAATTGATAATATCACCGTTGATATACCGCAATTGAAAGCAACACTCGAATCACTCCAATTTAAACCAACCTTGTGGAAACAACCTATCCCCAAAAAGCTTTTTCTTTCTCTCAATAACCTTTCCGTTTTACCTAAAAAAATGAATGAAAAAGACTTAGAGTTTCTCAAAAATCTGAACTTTGAGCGCTTTGACATTTCAGGAAAAATTGATATTTCTTACGATGAAAAAAAACGTATGCTCCTTCTTGATGCAATGTCTTTCAATATGAAAGACGTTGGATCTGGGAACATATCGGCTAAGGTTATTGATGTTGATGAAACGCTTTTTTCTGGTCAGCAAAATGTAATGATTGCTGCTTCTCAAGACTTTGGCATCAATGAAATTGATGTGCAATATAGGGATGCAGGTTTCATTGATAAGCTTTTTTCTTATCTTGCGCAAAATCTTAATGACAACCAACATGATCTTAAAAAGGAACTCTATGACGATTTCTATCTAATGATGACGCAAACCCCAAAAATGCTGCTAAAAAATCATGACGAAGCAGAAAAAATTTCAAAATCCTTAGGGGAATTTGCTAAAAATCCACAAACATTGATTGTTAAAATTAAAGCAAAAGATAATAAAGGGCTCACAATGGTTGATCTCGAATCAGCTCTACAAAATGATCTATCCAAGGCTTTAAACAAAGTACATCTCACTATTAAAAATGAAGCATCACCTTAAACATTTTGTGCTTTAAATATGATGATCTTGTCTATAAATTAAGAACTTTATTCCTCTTTTTGCTTTTATATGATACAGAAGGTATCATATAAAGTCATTTACACAGAGAATATAGAATCCTAAAATTGTCGATGCTTGGAGTTGTTCATGTCTGATTTATCTTCAAATCGCCTGCCTAATCGCGCTTCTCGTGTCACCAATCAAGCGCTTTCTGCGATCGAGCGTTTTCTCCATATTGAAGCTCTTAGTGGTATTGTTCTTTTATTAGCTGCTGCTGCTGCACTTATTTTTGCCAATTCTAAATATGCTGCTTTCTATGAATCTTTTTGGCATACACCTCTTGGCTTTAATTTGGGTCATTTCACTCTTTCATGGGATTTACATTTCTGGGTTAATGATGCTCTTATGACTATTTTCTTTCTCGTCGCAGGAATGGAAATTCGACGCGAAATTCATGAAGGTGCTCTTGCCGATTTTAGACAAGCAATCTTACCAATTGTTGCCGCAATAGGAGGCGTTTGTGTTCCCGCAATTATTTACTTTATCTTCAACTTTAACGAGGGGCATATACGCGGTTGGGCGGTGCCAACAGCAACAGATATTGCCTTTGCTCTAGGTATTCTTGCTCTTCTTGGAAAAAAAATTCCTTCTAATCTTCATATTATTCTTCTATCATTAGCGATTATTGATGATATTATCGCTGTTCTTATTATTGCTTTTTTCTACTCAACAAACATTGATCCTAGCGGTTTAATGATTGCAGGAGCAGGTATTGCTTTGGTGCTATTTTTTCAGTGGATCGGACTTGCATCAGCATGGCTTTACATTTTACCTGGTGCAATCATCTGGTGGGGTTTAATGGTAACAGGTGTTCACCCATCACTTGCTGGTGTAATCTTAGGAATGATGACTCCCGTTCTTCCTACCCGTACTCTTGTGGCGCCACTCACCATGCTCAGTAACGCTATGCAAATTCTTCAAGAAAAAAATACAAAAACAGATCTGCATCATATTTCAACCGCATTGAAAAAAATGCGCAAAGGACAACGGGCCATGATTGCTCCAGTAACACGCGTTCAAAAAGCGTTGCATCCATGGGTTGCATACGGTATCATGCCGGTCTTTGCCTTCGCAAATGCAGGAGTAAGTTTTGCAAACTTTGATCTTTCTTCTGACAAATCATTCTTGATTGTTTTGGGTGTTGTCATTGGTCTTTTCGTTGGTAAGCCTCTTGGTATTATCACAGCCAGTTATATAGCCGTAAAATCAGGGCTATGCCGCCTACCCCCTCATATGACATGGACAGGTGTTTTACTCATTGGTTTTTTAGCAGGAATTGGCTTTACAATGTCTATCTTTGTTTCAATGCTCGCTTTTAAAGATATTATTCTGCTTGATGCTGCAAAAATTGGGGTCCTTTGTGGCTCTGGTTTATCTGCTCTTATCGGTCTGGGATATGGATTTATTTATATTAAGCGCAATAAAGGAATTTCTCATAGTTCCTAACAAACTAACTGAAAATACATTTTTATGCAAAACTCTTAAAAAGTGATTTTGCTCATTTGTTGGATTCGGACAATATTTAATGTGAAATCCGTTGTCTCACCTCATCTTTACACTTATGAAGGAGAAAACTAATATCATCATACTATTTACTAGTCTCTAATGTCGCAACACCTTTGACACTTAAGAAGATTCATAAGAAATATTTTTATTCCTTTCTTCAATAATCTTTTATTCATACACTAACTCCAATCGTGATATACACAAGAATGATTTTAATTGTTTCAATATAAAAGGCTTCGTGGTTTCAGAGAAGCTGCCCTTCGTCGGGAAGTTATTCACTATAAAGAAAAATTTAATTATTATAAATCAATATCTTATGTTTAATTATACGAAACAGATAAGAATAAGCAAAATTCTGTAATCAGTTAAGTAATTCCATGGCTTATTTTTTCCCAATAAACCACCCTCCTCGTTACTGATTTTATTGCCGGTATTCTAAAAAACTTTAATTTTTATCTTCTTAAAAGGCACATTATTTGAAGAAAGAAATAAGAATGCTTCATATCAACACAAGAGCTGTTCAACACGAAAACTAAAAATAAAATGATGACGACCAACTGACACCTTTGATCTAAGTAAAGGAGATGGTCCCCAATAAATTTTACGTTACGCCATCCACAAGCGCCGTAATGGGCTTGGGGAGAAATATTTCTTTAAAACAAGCGCGTAAATTGGCAATATAATAGCGTTTTGTTTTACGTGAAAGGCATATACGATTTAAATAACGCAATAAACAAAACGTGAACCAATATGTAATATCCATTATTTCAAAGATATTTCTGTCAATATCTTTGAAAGTTGTAAAGCAGAATTAAAAGGAAGTTGTAAAATGGAAACTAGTTTTCACTTTTATGGCTTCATATTCTCCCCCAATTAGGTTTTATCTCCATTTCAGAGATTCCCCCAACAAGTATACGCAACATCCTTGTTCCTATCTGGCATACAAAAACAGGAGTTGCTCGTAGTCCCCTTATCCGTCTCAATATATATATATCGTCAAACGTGCATCTGCGCTGACATTAGATATTGATACAGGTAACAAAAAACAAAAGATTTATTTGGAATAACAACGTCATAAAATCACTACTCGATTGACAATGGAGAGAAAAAATATCCTCGTTTTTTATCATAGACACATCGCTTGTCTCCCTCCATGAAAGAATTAAACTTGAAGCATTCTTCCATAGGGAGCACTCTAGTTTACGTAATTAACTCGCGGGAAAAAAGAAAACCCTAGTCATTTAGACTATTCTAAAACATACGATCAGTGGAAAAATAAAGCATATATATCGTTGCACTCCCCTTTTCTCGCTCTTACTCGCTCTTAGTTGATATTTATTTTCTTTTTGTTTACAGAGTTAGCTCTATATTTCTTGATACCATAAAATAATCTTTACAGATAATTTAAAAAACAATATTTCCGATACTTTCGAATTATACAACGCCACATTAAATACAATAAGAGTAAAATAATATTTATAAAAATATCTTTATTGGGAATAAGTGTATTAATTACTGCACTTTGATAACATATCTTATATTCACTTCAAATGGATATCCCCATTCGAATGCATTATGCTATTAAAAAGTAATTACAAAACAAGAGAATACGTTTCGCATTCATATACTGAATAAAAACAAATTGTGAGAAAAAATATTTAACAAAATTAGAATAATAAAAATGGCTATATTTCTTACAAGAAGAGTTTTAATTACAAAAACAACCATTTGAAAAATATGTAAACATGATAAGAAACTAGCACGATATACGGCACAAACGAAAGAATGTATTTCATGCGTGAGTGGCAGTATGACAAAGAAAATACTTGTAATAGAGTAGTTAAGGGAAGAAAGTTAACCTAAAGAACATATAGAGGTATCGAAAACTCTGAAAATCTTAGTCATAATTCAAAAAAAGATAAATAGACATGAGAAAAAATTTAAGTAATAAAATCATGAAAGCAGCACGCTATAATATTATCATTTAATTTTGATCTATCGTTACATGATTTTATGAAAAGTGCTTCTGAAGAGCTATAAGCCGTAAACGCATAAGATATAGTAATTCTGCAACTTATAGCGCAACATAAATATTGTCTATAAAGATATATTTTTATTGCCTCATAATACGGAAAAAAATAAATTTACAAGATACACGTAAAGCCATAAACAACCATTTGAGACAAGCTAAATATCTCTAGAAAGTACATCTTCGATTCTATTTTTGATAATTCCGTCACTAATCCAATGAGCTCAAATTTCTCTAAGATTTATAATATTAAATCTGTATTCACAAGGCTGTCCCTCATGTCACATGCATCCTTTGAATAAACGCAGTGCATTGTTCCTTATTCTATTAAAGGCTTATATTGTGAAGACTTCTCTATCCCTCTCTATAGGCTTTAAAACGTTTATAGACGGCATATTTTATATCCCTTCTTAAACATTTTTACCTAAACATCTTTCTCTTGTCATGTATAAGCAACCATTTTTAAATTCATCATGAACAAATTTAAAATGAGAGAGTTTTGCTGTATTAAATATTCTATTTAAGTTAAAAATATAAATTGTCCTTAACAAAAATTATTAATATATATTAAAGCGTTATGTTATTGAAACTTTGTTGAAACTAAAAAATGCTTATCCCTTATCAAGTGCATAAACAGCATGTAATGTTCTAACCGCAAGTTCAGTGTAAGCACTATCAATCAAAATAGAAATTTTAATTTCTGAGGTCGTAATTGCTTGAATGTTAATACCCTTTTCAGCCAAAGCCTTAAATGCTGTAGCGGCAACACCTGCATGGCTACGCATTCCAATACCAATCACAGATACCTTGGCAAGATCACTTTCAAATTGGAGAACATCAAATCCAATTTCTTTGCGATTCTTCTCAAGAAGTGCAACGGCTTTTTCTACATCTGATGATGGTACAGTAAAAGTCATATCAGTTTTTGAGCCATCTTCAGAAATATTTTGCACAATCATATCAACATTAATGCGCTCTTCAGCCAAGGGACCAAAAATTGCTGCCGAAATCCCTGGACGATCGGCAAGCCGACGAAGGGAAATTTGCGCTTCATCCTTAGCAAAAGCAATACCAGTAACATTTTGTTGTTCCACGATTTCATCCTCATCGCAAATAAGTGTTCCAGAAGAACTCATTGGATCCTCCATGCCTAACGCATCAGGATCCTCAAAACTTGAACGCACAAAGGTACGAACCTTATGAACCATTGCCAATTCAACAGAACGAACCTGTAAAACCTTTGCACCAAGAGAAGCCATTTCCAGCATTTCTTCAAAAGCTACTTTTGGTAAACGACGCGCTTTCGGTTCTATACGTGGATCCGTTGTATAAACACCATCTACATCCGTATAAATATCACAGCGATCAGCTTGTACAGCCGCGGCTATAGCAACAGCACTTGTATCTGATCCCCCACGCCCTAAGGTAGAAATCCGGTTATCTGGAGCTAACCCTTGAAAACCAGCAATAACGGCAACCTGACCTTCCTGAAAACACTCGATTAAAAAAGATCCATCAATATCAGTAATACGTGCACGTCCATGCGCATTGTCTGTATGAATAGGAATTTGCCAACCAAGCCATGAACGTGCATTCACACCCATTTCTTGAAGTGTCAAAGCCAACAAACCTGAAGTAACCTGTTCACCAGAAGCAACCACAACATCATATTCACGAGCATCTCTATGCTTGGAGGAAGCATCACACGTCCACTGAACAAGCTCATTGGTTTTACCAGCCATCGCAGATACGACAACGGCAACCTCATTGCCTGCATCAATCTCTCTTTTGACATGCCGTGCAACATTATGAATACATTCAATATTTGCTACAGATGTTCCACCGAATTTCATGACAATGCGCGCCATTAATAACACTCTTACCTTTACATCTCTTATCTCAAACGGTAATGAGAATTAGATGCTGTATCAACTAACCATTTTCTCGACATAGCGAATATCTATCATTTGTGCAAGTTTCATTATGATTATATTAATTTCTCTTGACTTTGTATAAAATCTACTGGACTTGATCATTAAAAATAAAAGGCAGGCAACATGATAGATGAAACACAAACAACTATTGATCAAAGTGAAATTGATCATTTTTCACGTATTGCTACAGAATGGTGGAATCCACAAGGAAAATTTCGACCTCTTCACCAATTTAACCCAACGCGCCTTGCTTACATCAGAGAAAAAATCTGTTTAGAGTTTAATCGTGACCCTTGTTCATTTACGCCCTTTGATAATTTGAAAATTCTTGATATTGGCTGTGGAGGAGGCTTGTTATGTGAACCAATGGCACGTCTTGGCGCTATGGTCGTAGGCGTTGATGCTGCACAAACAAATATTGAAGTCGCAAAAACCCATGCAGCTCAAAATGATCTTTCCATTGATTACCGCACGATGACAGCAGAAGCTCTTGCCAATGAAGGAGAAAAATTTGATATCATCCTTAATATGGAAGTTGTTGAACATGTCGCTGATGTTAATCTCTTCATAGCAGCCACAGCAAAAATGTTGAAACCACAAGGGTTAATGTTTGTCTCAACACTCAACCGCACGTGGAAATCATGGGGGCTTGCTATTGTAGGCGCTGAATATATTCTACGTTGGCTTCCTAAAGGAACACATGATTATAAAAAATTCCTAAAACCTCTAGAACTTAAAAATTTCTTATCAAAAAACGCCCTAACTATCATTGATGAAATAGGGATTACTTATAACCCATTAAACGACAGCTGGAATCGCTCAAAAGACATGAGCGTTAACTATCTCCTTCTCGCAAAACGGTCTTAAGGATATGTAATTTACAAATATTATACGCCTTGTAATAAAGAATTGAGCTTTCCCTCAGCCTCTAAAGCATAAAGATCATCACAACCGCCAACGTGATAATCACCTATAAAAATTTGTGGAAATGTATTACGTCCATTTGCACGCTGTACCATTTCTTGGCGAAGGGATGTGGAAGCATCAATATCTGTATACTTTACGCCTTTTTTATTAAGCAAATCACGTGCTTTTGTGCAATAAGGGCAGTTAGGGCGTGTATAAATTATTATCTCTTTCATAGTATTATCCTCCAATATTTTTTAATAATATTCACTTTAAATTCCTCTTACGAGGAGGGAAAAATAGAATCTTCTTTGAGAACACGCGAAAATGTTAGCACATCAACCTGTCGCGCACCTGCATATTTTAATGCAGCAGCTGCTGCTGTAACTGTTGCGCCTGTTGTAAATACATCATCAATCAGCAAAACAGAACATCCTTTGAGATATTTTTTAACCTTATGCGAAACCTTAAAAGCATTTTTTACGTTCAGTTTTCTCTCTCTCGAAGAAAGACTAACCTGCGGACGGGTATGCCGACAACGAACAAGCCAACTCGGTTTTAAAAGCTTTTTTTGTGCTGCTGCAATATAACGCGCAAGCTCAGCAGATTGATTATAACGTCTCTCCCAAAAACGACGAAAATGCAATGGAATGGGAATAATAACATCACAATCATCAATAACCTCGCGTCCAGCAAACATCATCCAGTTGGCCATAAATGATGCCAATTCTATATGATCACCATATTTTAAGCGCGTTACTAAAGCTCGTGCAAGCCCTTTATGAACAATAGCAGAACGGACACGTGAAAAAGGATGAGAATTACGAAGCGCTTCACCACTGAGAAAACCATCCCCCATATCACAAACAAAGGGAGTCCCCATAACAGGACAATAAGGTTTAGTAATAAATTGAAGGTCTTTCCAACATTCGGAGCAAATCGTGCCATAAGTAGAAACATTTTGCTTACATCCAGGACAAATTGGTGGATAAAGCACCGTTTTCAAGCGTTCAATGAACTTACTTAGTATATCCCCACTACTTAACGCCGCTTCTCGAAAATACAACATTATAAATTTAGGCTTTTACAAGTTTCCCTCAGAACAAAAGTTCTTTTGTATTTCCTCAATTTATAATTTTAATTCCTTTAAAAACTCTTACCTTCTATAAATTTATTTTTCTTTCATATTATAAACTTGACAGAGCTTGCACAAATAATGAACCTTTTCAAAATATATTCTTTCATAGATCGAAAGTGTTCCACAATATGTCGCATCCTTTAATTTTTGATCATAACCGCATTGAACAATTCCGAAAACGTGCCTTTCAAAAAGCAAAAAAAGGATACGACTTTTTACTCTCTCACATGGCAGAAGATCTCTATAAACGTCTTAGCACTGTTGATCGCCTCTTTACATTAGCTCTCGATTTACACAGCCATACAGACCTTGCTGCGCAAGCTTTAATGAAATCTGGAAAAGTTTGTTCCATAGAACGTATTGAGACCGATACGCTTTACCAAAGCCATGATAAAAAATTTCATTTACGTCATCGAGAATTTCTTGATTTACCTCAAAGTTACTGTGACCTTATTGTTTCACTTCTTTCATTACAATTGACTAATGATACCCCTGGTGTTCTAAGCCAGATAAAAAACACCCTTAAACCAGATGGCTTATTTCTTGCTGTTATGGCAGGAGCTGGTACATTAAGAGAATTGCGCGAAAGCCTGCTGCAAGCTGAAAGTGAAATTTATGGTGGAGCAAGCCCTAGGATCTATCCTTTTGCCGACATTCGTGATGCAGGCGCTCTCTTACAGCGTGTTGGCTTTGCTCTGCCTGTAGCAGACGTTGAAGATATCACAATACGTTATAATACAATGTTTGACCTTATGCACGATCTTAAAGCTATGGGAATGCAAAATGCACTCATCAATCGTTCACGACGCCCTGTATCCAAACGTTTTTTTCTCCGCGCAGCTGAAATCTATGCACAACGATTTAGTGATCCTGATGGACGTATTCGTGCACATTTTTCTTTCATCTGGCTCTCTGGTTGGGCTCCTCATCCCAATCAACAAAAACCCTTACAACCTGGTTCAGCGCAAATATCTCTTACAGATATTTTACAACCCCAAAAAACATAACCTAAAATCATTTTTTAAAAATACTTTTATCTGTTGTCTGTAACATTTGACTAGTGATCGTTCCAGCTATCATTGAATCGCTCACGTTTAGAGCGGTCCGTCCCATATCAATTAGCGGTTCGATAGAGATAAGTACAGCAACCAAAGTAACAGGAAGCCCCATAATTGGTAACACAATCAATGCAGCGAAAATAGCGCCTCCCCCTACACCAGCAACACCAATAGAACTCAATGTCACAACCCCAATAAGCGTAGCAATCCAAGTAGGATCAAGAGGGTTAATACCCATAGATGGTGCAATCATGGTCGCAAGCATCGCTGGATAAAGACCAGCACAACCATTTTGTCCAATTGTTGCCCCAAAAGAAGCTGCAAAACTCGCAATGGGTTGTGGTACACCTATCCACTGTGTTTGCGCTTCAATATTTAAAGGAATACTTGCAGCACTTGAACGACTGCTAAAAGCAAATGTTAAAACCGGTAAAACCTTTTTGAAAAAACGAAAGGGATTAACCCCAGAAATACCAAGCAATACACCATGAATTCCAAAAATTAAAATAATACCGACATAAGAGGCAATGACAAAAACTAGTAAATTTAAAATATCTGCAATACGCGATATTGCTCCTACTTTCGTCATAAGTGCAAAAATACCATAAGGCGTCAAAGCAATCACGATACGGACTAACCGCATAATCCAAGCTTGTCCCACTTGAATAAATAAAAGCGCTTTTTCTCCTTTTTCTGGCTCATCTTTCTTTAAAAGAAGAACCGCTGCACCTAAAAATGACGCAAAAATAACAACACTGATAATTGACGTACGTTTAGCTCCACTCAACTCAGCAAATGGATTTTTAGGAATCATAGACAAAATCATCTTTGGTATATTCATATCTCCAAGTTTAGAAATATGACCTTCAAGAATAGCAGAGACATTTTGCCCTTCATGCACTAAACCATCGGCTGTTAATCCAAAAAAATTAATCACAAAAACACCAACCAATGCTGAAAGAGCCGTTGTAAAAAGCAATATTGAAATTGTTATTATACTCATCTTTCCAACAGCATAAACAGAATGTAAATGAGCAACTGCTGAAACAATAGAGATAAAAACCAGTGGCATAACAATCATTTGCAACAATAAGATATAGCCCTCACCAACAATGTTAAACCATTCAACGGATTTCAATAAAGTGCTTTCACCCTCTCCATAAATAAACTGCAAAACACTTCCAAAAATCAAGCCAAGGATAAGCCCTAGCATAACACGTAGTGAAAGACTCCATTGCATTCTCTTACTTTGAGAAACAAACAATAAAAAAATAACAAATAGAAATAAATTGACGAAAAAATTAAATGTCATTGTCTATGCTCACTTACTATTGTTATGATTGACGTCAATAATCTGCATAATTCAAAATCAATGCATGATATTTAAAATTAACATAAAGCTTACCAGGCTTTTACAAAATCATTATTTTTTTAATTTATAGATTAAAAGAGAATTTTTTATCTACTAATAACTGTTTAAAGAAAATAAATAAAATTATTTTCCTATTCTTTAAATTTATGCTCTCATAAAATAGTTAAAAAAGAGAAATATAAACAACATTCATTGCATCTTAATACTGAACAATTCCAGCATATCTTATCCTATCAATATCCTTACCTCTCTCTTTTGCTATTTGAACTGAAGCGAGCTTTTCAAGAAAGGATGAATTAACAATCGAACATTCATGATTTTTCTAGAAAATACACCAACAAGCTACTTTTGCTAATTTTATGGACTGCACACTCAACAGCTTTGATCAGCATTTCAAATATAATTATTTTATTGAAAATACCTTTCATAGATTCTTTCTTTGCTTTCAATGAACGCTTTTTTATTTTTCGAAATTCTTTTTATAGTCATAAAAAAGACTTTGAAAGCCACAATGCCTATTGAACGACAATACATTGATTTATAATAAATAATTTACTGTTTTGTATATTAAATGAGAGTCCCGAATAACGTAAGATTCTCTCATTTCAAACCTGTTTATGCTTGAATCAATCAAAATCATTTTCTTGCACGTCACAAGCAGGGCTGGCGTGTGGATAAAAAATGTATAAGATAAGGAGTAGAAATACCTCTTATGAAACATCTTAATGCAAGAGCTGTCGCAACATTGGAGGGCGGAGCTTGAGCAGAAAATATAAATAATATGATTGCTTTTTATAATAGCGCAGTAAAACGTTTTAACGATACATATCTATATGCTGATCGAACAACACGTGTACGTGCCGTAGATAATTTTATCACTTTAGATATAAAAAGATAAGTTGTAGTTATAATGTTAAGCAAGAACTAATCAGAGGAAGGGGTTTTGAATTTGAAGAGACATGTCTCACGCAAAGTTCGTATCGTCCTTTTACACGACTATGACTTTATTATAATCGTATCTTCAATGACGGAGTTGATCAGATACCACATGTATTCCCTATGGGGCAAGCAGTAGAAAATAGAGTCATAGAAATTACAAGCATAGGAGCACGAAGCTGTTTTTCTGTGTTGATAGCTAAGAATTTACCTAATCTAGATGCAATAGATACAGGACAATGCTTTCCACGGTATCTTTATAAAAATGTTGAATCTTCTATAACTGATCATGATGAGAAACAATCCCATTTGTTTACAAATTCAATAAAGGAAAGAAAAACATCTGGTTTACAGAGGCGTGATGCCATCACTGATAAAGGATTAGCGCATTTTCAGCTGCTTATCCTAGTGAGACCATAACTAAAGATGATCTATTCTATTAAGCTTACGGATTATTGCATTCAAAAGATTACCGTACTCGCTATGCTCATAATTTATGAAAAATTTATGCAAAGAATTGCCTCGTATCCCTTGTGTAAAAAGCGCTGAAGATTTCTGGATATTGTGACAACAGAGTGTGAATTTGATCACTTGCACATGAATTATGAAAGTGTGGAGCCTTATCTTGTGACCTTTAAAAAAGGGTAATCCAAAACTGACAGACATCTCTAATCCCGAAAATTTTTATTACGTGACAGAAATGAAATTCGCAAAAATTAAAAATAGTAAGGAAAAGGATAAATCTACTTTATTTACAACAGCAATATCATCATGACAGACATCCTTCTTGAAGCTTATGAGTATATCGTTAATGGCAACCCCACTCTTGAATGGGTTATGGAGTGTCAATGTGTAAAGACAGATAAAAAGAGCGGCATTGCTAATGATGCCAATCGCTATGCTATTGGAACCATTAGTAACCTTGCTTATCCATTAGAGTTGTTTCAAAGGATCATACTATAAATTTAGAAACAATGAAAATTATTAAGAAACTACCAAAATTAGAAGTGTGAGAAACCGAATAGACTTATTAGTTTAACACACCTCATAAAAGTCTCTTGTGTATTGCTTTAAAACGGCAGTCTATAACTTTAATCATCTTATTAAGTTTATTACCTACAATCTTAAAAGGATAGCTTATCATGCGTTATTCTAAAAAAGAAGCTTTGCACTTTTAAACACTGTTATTTGGATTGCTTTTAAAAGATTATATCGTAATCTAAAATGATAGCTTTATTGTTTTGAAAAACTCTGTCGAAAAAGAGCTTTATGTATTCATTTTACTTATAGATTTTGAAGGTGTCTAAAATCCTCAAAATCTTCAAGAACCTCAAAACTAATAACCATAATGGTCTTAATAGCATTTTTTATGACTAAAACCTATCTTTTGAAATGGCTTTAAAGAATCACATGCTTTTTACAAGATATATTTAATCACTCACTAAAATGATCTATTTTGTCGGTTCAATTTACTGACAGAAAAATGACAAAAGTTTATTAAAAGAGAGTTTGCTGACCTCTATAATTATCAGTCTCTCTTTAGATGTTTTTATAACAGACAATAAAGCGCATTATCATCTTTATCATTTATATTATGAAAATAAAAAATGGTGCCATAACTATAAAAATATAATAGCTATAGAGCATGCGTGAAAAAAGCAGGTTTTCATAATCACAATGCAAATGAACGCGTTGGTTATAAAGAACGCGGTGCCTATTAAAGTTGTTCAAATTAGAGCCCCTTATAAACAAAATCTACAAAAATCATTAAAATCATTTAGTAAAAAACTGATACGTTATAAAGCTAAAAATACGCATGATGAGAGCGTTTATAAATATTATTAATGTTATAGATAATAAATAACGCAATTGTTTAATAAATTTCACAATATATCCTTAAGAGATATAATAAAAAATAATCAAGTACTAAGCATATAAACAATATTTACACATGATATATTCAAAAAATATAAAATTGTAAAATATTTATTTACAATAAATACGTATCGTGTTACATAAATTCTAGATATATTAGTTTATATGTTACGAAAAAGCCTTTTCCATACCTTTAAAATACTGATTGTCTTTTATGCTTTTGTTAGTATATGAGTACTTTGTCGGGTGTAGCTATGCCATACAATACCCTTTTATGGGAAATGCAACGCCACTCGTAATCTACATATCATTCAATATAATTTGAAACACAATACCAACAAAAATATCACATATACCATTGATATAACCAAATTAAATGATATCAACCGTCGTAATAGCCCCGTATTCAATACCGACCTATTTATCGAAGATAAGGAGTTAAATCACTCATGAAACGTACCGTAACATTTATTGTTTTATCTTCTCTATTGATCGTTTTGTTTGCTGTATTAATATCACTTGGATATACTAAAGTGAATGATCCCTATCCGTACAACGAACTTTATCAGTCATACCTCAAATAACAACTATAGAAATTCAGAATATCGCTAAAAAGAGGAAATAGCAAAAGAATAAATTATCTGTATAGAGAAAATGATCTCCTGTAATTTTCCTACCCGTTTTTAAAATACATCTATTGCCTTCATGATGACTGTATAACTATATCGTATAATGGTACAAAAAGGTATAAAAGCCCCTTGAGATCTGGCTACTAAAAAATGGAAGAAGAAAAATTTAAAAGTGCGATAGATATGTTTAGCTAACAAAAAAGTTTTTGTTGCCCGTCTCTGCAAAAACTGAAATTTTTTATTTTTATTCCATACTTTACTCTTGTAACAACAGAATAACACATATTGATATAATATAATCAAATACATGGAGTGAGAATAATAAGACATAAAAAATATTCATATTAGCAACATAATTTCAAGAAATTACCTATTAAAAATGATTTTTGGCATATCTCCTCCTTTAAACGAAAATTATATTTTTTAATCCCTTTTAAGAGTGAAAAATATAATTTTCAGACCTATTCATAAGTAGGATGAGCTATGTGAATAAAAAATGTTTGATAATAAGCTTAAGTATATCTTTTATGAGCTATTTTTAGCACAAAGGTACAACATTAAGATTACGGAAATATCGTGATATTATTGGGTATAAAAATCACACTGCCCAAGAGATTTTTGTATTGTACCATTTATGAGAAATGTTAAAAGAAAGGCAGGATATGCTCTCTAGAGCAAATGAATGAATGAGCCACCACGGTGATATGCATTTTTTAAAAAGTAGGAAGTCTCTTTTCTTCAAATTTAATAGGCACATTCTAAAAATAAAGGTTCTACAGATTCATTCCAAATAGAATAGTAATGAGACAAAAATTTTTCAGCATCTGTTTGTCCCATTGCAACAACCTCTTCTAAAGGATTAAGAAAATTTGTTTCATCAAAACCATTCGTATCATACTGTTTGCGATTTTTTAAGCCTTTGCGGGCAATAGCAAGAGCTTGTCGTGCTAACTCTAAAAGAATAGTTTGACGAAAAGGAGTTCTTAACCCTTCTTTAGGAACGCGTTGGCGCACATCTAAAACTTCTTCAAAACACCAATCTTTTGTCAAAGCTTCAGCCTCATTAAGTGCTTCCCTATCATAAAGAAGCCCGACCCAAAAAGCCGACAACGCACAAATGCGCTTCCAAGAACCGCAATCAGCTCCTCTCATTTCTAAAAATCTTTTTAAGCGGACTTCAGGAAATAACGTCGATAAGTGATTAATCCAATCTCCCATGTTTGGAATTGAATTTGCAACTTGTCCTTTTAATGC
This sequence comes from Bartonella sp. MF74HXZ, assembly GCF_042194445.1. NCBI lineage: Bacteria > Pseudomonadati > Pseudomonadota > Alphaproteobacteria > Hyphomicrobiales > Bartonellaceae > Bartonella > Bartonella sp. MF74HXZ. Next base: position 312,534 of record NZ_JBHIMW010000001.1, read on the forward strand.
TCCATTCATAAACTGACGAAATGTTATATGTGTACAATCATAATAACGACCATCCCGCACAACAAAATACATTGGAACATCAAGAGCCCATTCAACATAATCAGCAAAACCAAAACGCTCAGAAAATATAAAGGGAAGAACGCCTGTCCTCTGATTATCCGTATTACGCCAAATTTCAGAACGCCACGACAAAAAGCCATTTGGGCGTCCTTCTGTAAAAGGTGAACTTGCAAATAATGCTGTTGCAATGGACTGTAATTTCATGGACACTTGCATTTTTCGCCGCATATCACTTTCAGATGAAAAGTCAAGATTAACCTGAACTGTTGATGTGCGATACATCATATTAAGACCATTATGCCCCACTTTAGGCATATAATCAGTCATAATCTGGTAACGTGATTTAGGCATTCGTGGCGTTTCAGCTAAAGTCCACTTTGGACTAGCTCCAAGACCTAGAAAACCTATACCCAATGGTTCTGCAATTTTTTTGAGAAGAGTTAAATGCTCCATCAACTCGTGATATGTATGGCCTACTGATTTTAATGGTGCACCAGATAATTCAAATTGTCCTCCAGGTTCCAAAGAAATGGCTCCCTGATTAACTGATCCTACGAGCCCAATAATATTCTCGTCATCTAAAATAGGTTTCCATCCTAAGGCGCTTTGCATCCTCTCTAAAAGCGCTCGGATTCCCCTCTCTCCTTCATATGGAACAGGGTGAAAACCATCTTTATAAAACGGAAATTTTTCATGTTCTGTACCAATACGCCAATCATCTTCTGCTTTATACCCCCCTTGGAAATAACTAACCAAGGAATCTAAGTTATAAATTTCACTTTCATCAGTTATATCAAGCGCCATAACTTATCGTATCCTATCATTGGTATCATCATCTTAAATGAATTGTTTAGAATGATTTTACAGATTTCTCAATCCATTGCCCAATCCCCCACGGTAGCATTAAGAAGAGCCAAAGCAGCAACAGCGGCAGTGTCAGCGCGTAAAATACGCGGACCTAATGATATTGGAACCACAAAAGGATGTTTTTTTAAAAAGCTCCGCTCTTCTTCACTAAAGCCACCTTCCGGTCCAATAAGAATACCAGGTGTTGTAACGTCACGCTTTTTAAAAGAAGGTAATGGATTATGCGATTTATGCTCTTCATCACAAAAGAATAAAGGCTGTGTCTCATCCCATCGTACTAAAAGTTCTGCTAATGATAGAGCAGATACGCATTCAGGGAGAGATAAAATGCCACACTGTTCAGAAGCTTCAATAACATTGGCTTCCATACGCGCCATATTGATACGCGTAACCTGCGTATGATGCGTTATAACAGGCTGCAAAACCGATACCCCCATTTCAACAGCTTTCTGCACCATATAATCCAACCGCGCGTTTTTGAGTGGAGCAAAACAATAGATAAGACTGGAATGCGTCGTTTGTAATCTTTCTTGATGGATAAGCTGAACCACAACAAATTTTTTCTTAACAATGATAAGTTTAGCAAGCCACTCACCATCCTGTCCATTAAAAAGTAAAACTTCTGCTCCTTCTTTCATACGCAAAACATGCACAAGATAAGAAGCTTGTGCCCCCTCTATCTTTATTTCTTCATTCAAAGCCAATGTCTGTCGTATAAATAATCTTTTAAGTTTATAATTTATGCGCATAAAAATTTTGCCAATGCTCACTATCGTCATCGAGAAAATAAAGAAAAATATATAGCAAAAAGAAAAAATTATATCTATAGAACTATAATATATTAAAGAATTATAGAGTTTTTTTAGCTTTATGAGATAATAATAGGAACTTATAGATCCTTAAGTGATTCTACTTTCATAAAAGTTTTAATAATGCACCATTCATCTTTGCATTCAGTCATTGATGCATCCGTGGAGGAAAAATATGTCTGCTAAAAAAGCTACAATTATTACGATTACAACCCTCTTAGCCTTTATTTTGATTACAGTGGGAATTGGTTCTGTTGGAGCAGATGGGAAGCATACAATTACCAAAGATGGTTATGGTATTTCTTCTGGGATTCAGTAAGCACTGGCCGACATCCCCCTTAAAAATTTAATGTTTTTTAGAAACTTTTATAAGATTTGCATCAATATTATGAATTTCTTGTATTTGAAAGATTCCATAAGAAGGATTTTTATTCCTCTCTTCAATCATTTATCTATATCAACTATCTATATCAACCACACTTATGACGGAGAGAACGATTTTTACTGCTTCACCACGAACGGATTTAAAATGAGAAAATCTTCCGATAGAGTGCGACCTCTGATTTAAATTAAAAGACAATTTTAAGTTTCAAAAAGACGAATTACTATTATAAGATAGAATGCTATGTAGATAAAAAACAATTCTTAATCTGCGTCAATGTCTTTTGTAACCAAAAAATTACCATGGTTTTGCCCTTTAGAGCTTAGAGAAAATGTAAAAGGCCATACAAGGCTATTAGCGAGACATTGGACATCTTTACATAAAGTTTCTGATCTATAGTTTTTGCGTAGTTGTGCCTGTAATATCAATTCATTCTGCTTCCCTTGCGCGATAGCAGTTGCAACGGTTCCTTGAATGGATAAGCTCAAGTCTGCTGTACGCATTAATGACTCTGTCACCTTCATCATACCTTCTGAAAAGCTTGTCTGAATATCCCAGTGATCAAATGTTGTTGAAAAAGTATCATTAGCCATTAAAAGAAATTGTTGTTTATTTAAAAGTCTTGTTTGTAATTCGTTCAAATCATACCCTAAGAGCCGACCAGAAGACATCTTCAGTGTTAATTCACCCTGCATTTTCGTAAAAATTTCTCGCCAAGAATCAGCAAGTGTTCGTATCGTTGCAGTAAAATTCGTTTTGCTTTGTATAAATGGAATAAATCCCAAGGTTTCTAAAGTCTCCTGCATATCAATAGAAGCACCTGAAATATTTCCTCCTATACGCACTTTCTGTCCAGCTGGCGTAACTTCAATATTACTTTGCACGGATCCACCAAAAATATTCGCATGTCCAAGATCAAAAATACCATGCCCATTTCTTATTTGTATTGCAGCCGCTAAATTTGTGAGTGAAATATTTCCTATTTTAGCCTGTGGCGCAGAAAGTCGTATATCCACGCCAATACGATCAAAAATTGTCATATCAAAGAAGGAATTTTTCTTTTTACCTGAAAAAAACATTGAACCCAAGAGGCTAAGATCTAGGTTATCAAAGGCTAACGAGCCCATAACATTTGGTACATAATCTTGAAAATCGAGTTTTAAAGCTCCTCGCGCATTAGCTTTCCCCATCGTAAATGTAACATTGTTCATTTGAATATGCATTGGCTGCGCTAAAAAATGAGATTCCCATACAATGGGTATTTTAAATTTATGTCCCCAAAACTGATTTCCACCAACCCAAGACAATGTCTGATTCCATCCCGGAGAACGCATCGATACTTTTCCGTCAAAAATATAATATTCAGATAACCGAGCCTTTCCTGTAAAAGTTATTCCCCCACGTACAGAATTGAGACTTGCCCTAATATGACTTTTTCCTCCTGCAAGAAGCAGCAATGCTTGAGAAGCATCAATTGATAACTTTGTAAATTCTCCGCGCCAACGCGCATCTGCACGTAACCGTACTTCCTGAGTCGATTCCGGACAATCTAAAGTCGCATTTAATCCTGTTATTTTTTCTGCCATCCCCGAAAAACTATCGTGATACACAAGAACACCATTTTTAATGACAATCCGCCCAAAAGGTTGTTTTAAAAGGTGCTCTATCTCTGGATGTTCAGGATTATGTTTTAATATTTCACGCGTATTGCGTATTGCCAACCCTAATGCACCTTGTGAGCGAGAAAACCGATCAAAAAAATCTGCTATTGTTTTAACAGGCTTTTCCATAACAAATTGAGGACGCATAATCCGCGTCTCTGAAAAAGAAACATGTCCCCAAAGAAGATCGACGACAGAAAGATCAACTTCTATTGATTCTGCTTCCATTAATGGCGCAACATCATCCATTTTTGATGTTAAAGTAACGCCAGAAAGAAATGCTTTAGGATAAGGAAAAAGATGTAACCGCGGTGGATCACGCAATTGCACATTGTAACCGGTCCATGCACTCAAATCCTGCGCTAAACGAATACGAATCGCATCTGTAGAGATAAGATAAGGTAAAACGAGAATCCCCACTCCAAATAAAAAGATAATTGCAATAAAAATTCCGCTCAAAAATTTTATTATTCTGATGCGCACAATATCCCTCTATATTTATCCCCCTATAACAGATTAAAAACAAACTTAAATGATCATAAAAAGTTTTTATAACCCTATAATTCACTATATCCACTTTGTATCTTCATTATTTTTGTTCTTTATCCAAAATTTATTCAAACAGCAATGTTGCTGCTTCTTTATAAAGCAATTATTTAAAAGTCTTCAAAACTATAAATCCACAACATTATAAAACCATTCTTACTGTTCTCATATGAATATTGCTATAAAACTCTATCGTATTATTAGAAAATGCTTTACAAAAAAACAAACAGCCTTACCGAAAGGATCTCTGAATGAATAATATTATCGATGGAAAAAAACTTGCTGAAGAGATTATTGCGAAAGTTAAGGCCGAAACAATAAAGCTCCGCCATCACTATAATATACAACCTAGTATCGCTGTTATTATCGTTGGAGATGATCCCGCAAGTCAAGTATATGTCACCTCAAAAAATAAAAAAGCCGAAGAATGTGGGTTTCTTTCAATCAAACATGTCGTTTCTAAAGAAACGCAAGAAAAAGAACTCCTTCAACTTATTGCAACATTAAATTCTGATCCAAAAATTCATGGTATTTTGGTACAGCTGCCTCTCCCTGCTCATATGAATACAAATCGCATAACACAAGCCGTTGCTTTCCAAAAAGATGTTGATGGTTTTCATTATATTAATGTAGGAAAACTCGCGGCAAATGCACTTGAAGATGCGATTATTCCCTGCACACCAGCTGGTGCCATGATGATGATTGAACGACACTGTGGGCAAGATTTATCTGGACTTGATGCTGTCGTTGTTGGACGCTCTAATATTGTTGGAAAACCTATGGCTGCCCTTTTAACAGCAGCCAATGCCACTGTGACAATTGCCCATAGTCGTACCCGTGACCTTGATGATGTGTGTCGAAGCGCTGATATTTTAGTCGCAGCTGTAGGCCGCCCACAAATGATTAAAAAAGACTGGATAAAAAATGGTGCAATTGTTATTGATGTTGGTATTAACCGCGTTGCTGCACCAGAAAAAGGTATAGGGAAAACACGTCTTGTTGGTGATGTCGATTTTGAAAACGTAAAAGAAAAAGCTGCTGCGATTACCCCTGTTCCAGGAGGCGTTGGACCAATGACAATTGCCATGCTTATGGTTAATACACTCAAAGCCGCCGCGCGATCACACAATCTGCCTATACCAAAATTCTAAGAATTGTAACAATTCCTTGTATATGGTTTTATTGTACATGATTAAGCTTGTTTATTTTTGCATTTTTCATGTCATAAAAACAGATGCCCCTTGATCTGCACGACTAACGGATTGACGAAAAACATGAAAAAGTTCGCGTCCAACACCATGTTCGTTTTTTGAAAGATCAGGAGGTATGATTTTTCGCGCGTTAAATTTTGCTAAATCCTCCAAAAGAGTTAGTTTACCCTCATGAGCATCAAGAAAAACAATATCACCATCCTGCAAACGTGCAATGGGGCCATTATCCATTGCTTCCGGTGTCACATGAATGGCAGCAGGAATTTTTCCTGACGCCCCTGACATACGTCCATCGGTTATCAATGCTACCTTTTGACCGCGATCTTGTAAAACGCCTAAAATGGTCGTTAATTTATGAAGCTCTGGCATACCATTGGCTTTTGGTCCTTGATAGCGAATGACAGCGATAAAATCTTTATCATACAACACTCCAGATTTAAAAGATTTTTGTAGTTCCTCTTGATCATTAAAAACAAAGACTGGTGCTTTAATCTGCCAATACTCTGGTTTAACAGAGGAAACTTTTATAATAGCTGTTCCCAAATCTCCCGATAAAACACGAAGACCACCGTCAGGCTGAAATGGCTTTCTCCACCCTGCTAACACCTTATGATCACCACTTTCCTTGAGAGCCGCTTCACGCACCACATGACCATCAACAGAAAGCTTTGCTTCAATTGCATAAGCATTGAGATCTTTACCAAAAACCGTAGAAACATCTTCATGTACTAAACCTGCCTCGATAAGCTCACGAATAATAAATCCCATCCCCCCAGCAGCATAAAAATGATTGATATCCGCTAAGCCATTAGGATAAATGCGCGCTAAAAGAGGCACAACGGATGAAATTTCTGCAATATCATGCCATGTCAATTTAATACCGCAAACAGCAGCCATAGCAATCAAATGAATCGTGTGATTGGTAGAACCTCCTGTTGCATTTAATCCTACAATGGCATTCACAAAAGAACACTCATCAATGATCATACCAAGTGGACTATAATGATCACCAAGATCTGTCATTTCAAGTACACGTTTTGTAGCTTCTTTTGTTAAAGCATCACGCAACGGTGTATTCGCATTAACAAAAGAAGCTCCCGGCATATGAAGCCCCATCATCTCCAGTATCACCTGATTAGAATTAGCGGTTCCATAAAATGTACATGTTCCTGGTCCATGATAAGAACGTGCTTCTGATGCTAAAAGTGTTTGGCGATCTATTTTATTTTCCGCGTAAAGTTGACGTATCTTCGCTTTTTCATCATTACCTTGACCACTTGTCATAGGACCAGCTGGTATAAAAATTCCTGGTAAATGACCAAATGTTAGTGCACCAATCAATAAACCTGGTACAATTTTATCACATACTCCAAGATACAATGCTGCATCAAAGACATCGTGTGATAAGCTTATAGCTGTCGCCATTGCAATTACTTCACGCGAAAAAAGGGAAAGCTCCATCCCCGCATTTCCCTGCGTAACACCATCGCACATCGCGGGAACACCACCTGCAACCTGTGCAACACCACCAACCATACGGGCCGACTCTTTAATTAAGTGAGGAAATTTTTCAAAAGGTTGATGAGCTGAAAGTAAATCGTTATATGCCGTGATAATGCCAATATTCCCAACGATATTTCCCTTCAAACGCTCTTTATCTATTGCACCACAAGCAGCAAAACCATGAGCCTGATTGGCACATCCTAAAAAACTTCGTTTGGGGCGATGAACTTGTGCTTTCGCAATACGATCTAAGTAAATTTCTCGTGTTGATCGAGAGCGTTCATAAATCCTTCGTGTAACTGTGGCAATTGTCTTGGAAAGTGCCATATTCCCCTCCCTCTTTCATTGTTGCTTCCCCTCATTCATTGAGAGAGATTACGTTTTTATTCACCTTGTCTCTCATATTCTAATTCACTTATTTCATTATCTGCAGGCGACCAATAAACCTGCACAAGATGAGGGGAATTACGCAAAACTGCCCGAATAGGCATTTCTATTTCAGATCCATCTTGACAAGCTTTTTCAAAACAATCGCGTTTCTGAAAACCTTCGATATGGAGAATAATACAACGAGACTGCATAATAACTGGCAAAGTTAGTGAGAGTCTTGGCTCAACAGCACTCTTAGCATGAAGGGGCAAAACAAGTGCTTGTGTTCGTAGATCAAGCGCTTGCTTTAAACGATCAGCATCAGGAAAAAAAGAAGCCGTATGTCCATCACCCCCCATTCCTAAAACAACAACATCAAAGGGTTTAGGCAAAGTATTAATACGACTCGCCGCTGTAAAAGCAGCAAGTTCAGCAGTAATCGCTTTATGATAAAGCCCTACAAAACGCGCTTTTTCGGCAAAATTTTGTAACAAATGACACCGTACCATATGCTCATTTGAACGTTCATCGTGTGTAGGAACGAAACGTTCATCGACCAAAGTGATAATGATATTTTTCCAATCAATATCCGCTTTTGACAAATAATGAAAAAACAATTCTGGTGTTTTACCACCAGACACCGCTAAAACTGCTCTCTTACGCTCAAGAACAGATACACTAAGCTCTGCGGCTACTCGATCTGCTAATGCCAAGGCTAAAGTCTGAGGGGTTTCAAAATCTAAACGGTCAATATTCATTCTATACATACTTATTGCTCTAAACTAAATTGTTCCATATACGCCCATCACGTTCCATGAGAATCGTCGAAGCAGATGGCCCCCACGAACCAGCGCTATAACTGTGAAAAGGCTGTTTTATTGCTTCCCACCCCTCAATGATTGGATCAATCCAACGCCAAGCAGCCTCAACTTCATCACGGCGCATAAACAGCGTTTGATCTCCACGAATAACATCCATTAATAAACGTTCATAAGCATCAGGATTACGTTCAGAAAATGCGGAAGCAAAACTCATATCTAATGGAATGTGACGAAACCGCATGCCGCCGTAACTTGGATCCTTAATCATCAACCATTGTTTTACACCCTCATCAGGTTGGAGACGAATCACAAGCCGATTAGAAAAAATTTCATCTAAATCCACATTAAAAATATTATGAGGAATAGGTTTAAAAACCACAACAATTTCAGACATTCGCGTGAACATGCGTTTACCTGTTCGTAAATAAAAAGGCGTATTAGCCCAACGCCAGTTATCAATCTTAACCTTAAGCGCTACAAATGTTTCAGTCTTACTCACTCTTCCCAGATCATCGAAATAAGACTCTACAGATATACCATTTGATAGACCAGAAAGATACTGCCCACGTACAGTATGCTGTCCTACATTATATACATCAAGCGGTGTTAAAGAATGTAAAATTTTAAGTTTTTCATCGCGCACAGCATTAGCACTGTTGGTAAATGGTATTTCCATCGCAACCAAACAAAGTAATTGCAGCATATGGTTTTGAACCATATCACGTAGAGCACCAGTGCTTTCATAATATTCTGTACGCCCCTCTAACCCTAAAGATTCAGCAACGGTTATTTGAACATGATCAATATAGTTGGAGTTCCATAGCGGTTCATAAAGTGTATTAACAAACCGCAATGCCATTAAGTTTTGAACAGTTTCCTTCCCAAGATAATGATCAATACGAAAGATCTGCTCTTCATTAAAGGCGCTTGCAAATGCATCATTAAGTGAAACAGCTGTTTTTACATCGCGACCAATTGGTTTTTCAATGATAATCCGTGTTTGTGGTGTCACCAAATCATTTTTTCCCAACTTCATCGCAATATCAGCAAAAAGTGACGAACTAACAGCCAAATAAAAAGCTCGAATATTCGCTGAACCTTGTGACAGAAGGAGAGCTAAATCCTCCCACCCTCGATTTGAGGAAACATCAACAGAAACATAGCTTAAACGTGCAAGAAAACGATTGAGTTCTGTTGAATTGAGATCTTTTGGATGGATATGTTTTTCTAAAGAAGTGCGGACAAAATTTTGATATTCTTCATGACTTAAGGAAGTGCGGGAAGCCCCAATAATACGTGTTGGCTCACTGAATTGACCAACACACTGACAATGATACAAGGCCGGCAAAAGCTTGCGCGACGCCAAGTCACCATTGCCACCAAAAACAATACAATCAAAGGAAGAAACTGGAATAATTTTACGCACCATGAACTTGTTTATTTTTCTATTCGATTATGAAATCCCATATCACTTATAAAAGCTTCCATTATTAAAGCAGACAGATACTAAATAAGCCATTAATTTTCTTCATTTCAAGCAATGTTTCCATTAAAGGCGATCCATTAAAGAAAACCAACGCATTGCTAAAAATATAAGCGGATAACGCAAAACTCCTCCCCCCGGAAAAGATGAAATCTTTAAGTCTTGGAAATAGGAAAAACGTTCATATTTTCCAGTCAACCATTCTGCGTATAATTTTCCTATGAAAGGAGCCAGCATAACGCCATGCCCTGAATAACCACCACAATAAGTCATCCTTGAGAAAAGTTGTCGAACATAGGGCATGCGCTCAACTGTGATGGCAACCGTTCCTCCCCAACAATGGCTTAAATTGATAGAATGTAATTGAGGATAAATTTCAGCAATTTGCCGTTTTATACGTTCATCTAAATTCAAAGGATGTTTATTATCATAACTTTCTACGCCACCAAATAAGAGACGATTATCAATGCTTTTGCGAAAATAGCGAACCATAAAACGGGAATCATCAACCGATTCTCCGCCTGCGAGAATTGAACTGTGCTTTGGTAATGGGTCCGTTGCTCCAATATAAGAACGAATAGAAACAATATTTTTTTCAATAAAACGCTCCAGACCAAGTTTATACCCATTTGTTGCAAGTAAAACATGCTCTGCTGTTACACCGCCTTTTTCTGTTATCACTTTCCAATGGGCTCCCTTGCGCTTTACTGTCGTTACTTGTGACTTCTCATAAAGCTTAGCACCAGCATCTTTAGCTTTTTTTGCCAATCCAATAATCAATTTTAAGGGATTTATATGGCCGGTATCCGCATCATAAATACCACCACAATAAAAAGACGATCCAAGTCGCCTAGATGTTTCTGCCCTATCCATAAAAGTAAGCGCATGATAGCCATAACGCTGCATCACCTCAATATGCCGTTGATAAGAGAGAAGCTCACGCCTTTTATGTGTCACAGAAAGCTGTCCTCCTATCAAATCACACGAACAATTAGGCATCGCGCATAAAGATAAAATATCTCTTTTAGCTTCTTCTGCTAAATCAAACAGAGCCTTACTTCGCTCAAAACCATACTTTTTTTCTAATGTTTCTACCCATTGCCGTTGCCCTGTTCCCAGCTGTCCACCATTGCGCCCTGAAGCACCATCACCAAAACGTGATGCTTCAAATAAAACAACATCTACTCCAGCCTTGACTAAATGATAAGCAGCCGACAGACCCGTAAATCCGCCTCCAATAATGACCACATCACACTGTCTGTTTTCACAAAAAGAAGGATAAGAGGGACGTTCTTTTAAAGTATCTTCATACCAAGAAATTCCTGGAGAAATTGAATTATAATCAATCATCGTCATAAAATTTAAACATTCAGCAGAAGATATTCACGCTCCCACGGACTAATTACTTCCATGAAAGTTTCAAACTCTTGTCGTTTGATTGCAGCATAAGTACTGACAAACACATCCCCTAAAATAGCACGTATCGCTGTATCTTGTTCAAACAAATTGACTGCCTCAATGAGTCCACGCGGTAACTCAATATTATCAGCGTTTACATTATTTGTCGCTGGCTCATCCGGCTCAATTTTTTGTTGCAAACCAATAAGACCACACGCTAGAGAAGCTGCAAGGGCTAAATAAGGATTCGCATCTGATGAAGGAAGTCTATTCTCAACACGCCGCGCTTGAGGAGCAGAACGGGGAACTCGAAAAGCTGTAGTACGGTTATCATATCCCCATCGCAAATTAACAGGAGCCGAATTATCAGGGACAAGACGTCGATAAGAATTCACATAAGGCGCAAGCATCACAAGTACCCCTGGCATATGTTTTTGCAATCCACCAATAAAATGGCGAAAACAGATACTTTCTTCACCATTTTCCTGTGTAAAAATATTCATACCGGTTTTCTTATCAACAACCGATTGGTGAATATGCATAGCAGAACTCGGCTGCCCTTGAATGGGTTTTGCCATAAAAGTTGCATACATATTATGTTTTAGAGCTGCTTCACGAATTGTTCGTTTGAACATAAAAACTTGATCCGCTAATTCAATAGGATCACCATGACGTAAGTTAATTTCAAACTGACCTGCTCCTTCTTCATGAATGAGAGTATCAATTTCCAATCCTTGTGCCTCTGAAAATTGATAAATATCATCAATCAAATCATCAAACTCATTAACACCAGCAATGGAATACCCTTGTCCACCACCAATTGAACGCCCAGAACGACCAACCGGTGGAACTAACGGATAATCAGGATCGGGATTTTTTTGTACCAAATAAAACTCAATTTCTGGTGAAACAACAGGGCTTAAACCCATTTTTGTGTAAAAATGAACCACCGTTCGTAAAACATTGCGTGGTGTGTAATCCACAACCTGACCATTTTGATACACAAGATCACAAATCACCTGTGCTGTGGGAGCATCTTCCCATGGAACAATGCTTAACGTAGAAAGATCAGGCTCAAGGCGTAAATCACCATCTGCTTTAGGATATTCAAAACCATGACCATCTTCAGGATAATCCCCTGAAATTGTTGCCATAAAAACTGCTGAAGGCAATGCTAATGATGTTTCCGATGTAAATTTTTTAGAAAGCATCATCTTGCCCCGTGGTACCCCTGCTTGATCAGGCGTAATACATTCAATATCCTCTACCTTACGGAAAGCAAGCCATTGTGAAACTTGTTCCCAATTGTGCACACCACGTAAACTTTTGAGAAAACGAGAGACAGGTTTAAAATTTTTACTTTTCGTTTGTTTACCATTTTTTACAGCCATAACATACCAACTTTACAAACAATCAAGTTCTATTCTTATAGTATCAGCCCCTGCATAAACGACACGAAAAAAAATTATCAACTGATATTTTTGAAGAATACTATAAGATCTATCAAGGTAAAAGAACTTTACGCTCAACAAGCTATCCTATCACCATAGTGAAAAAGTTGATATTGCACGCGATACATCGGTGCGAACCTTCTTCTTATATAAAACAGCGAGAAATACCATATTGTACGTAACCTAATTCCGATTCAAATAATCATATATAAGCAAACATTGGCGAGGATAATAAAGGTGAAATATTTAATTTCCTTTTGGTTGTAGTAATGCTTCATATTAAAAGAAAAGTTTCTTTTCTTTTAATATGAAGCAAGTTTTGTAACTCTATTGTTATCCACATAGAAGTAAACACCCTAGGATGGTGAGTAGCCTTTACAGCTAGTGCTTACAAACACTCACCCCGCCGTAATATACGTAAATGTATTTTCAGGATAAGATATACGCTCAGCATTTCCGACATGAAACTTAACCATCCCCTGCATAATAGAGCTATCAACCTTGCTCTGAGCAGATACTTATAGACTCTGCACTTATATCAATTCCCACCGCTTGACATTGCATTTCGCACACAATATTTGGAGCTGAAAATACAGTAGATAGGATTTTTTGCTAATTGCGCCATGCGTGATCCAACATTTGATAGTCTCCAGCCCACTAGGGGTGTGTTATTCTATATCTAAAAAGCCAAAAAATCAGGATCTGAGAACACAATAATATCAATTTCCTTTGAACTAACGTCCTTCATCGTCGATCTTCCACCATCGTAAAATCTTTTTTGTATCAGTTGCTTTCACATACTTTGACTTATGATCTAGTGATACTGTGCAGATTGAGTACACACCCCCAGAGCCCAAATTGTAATTAAGTTCGTACCATTCTGCTCTTTTATAGAGCTAATATTTGAAAATAAATAACCATAATCTTCAGATATAATACGCCTAGGTTCAATAATTACCGTAAGCTTATATAAATCACAACCCAATTGTGATAGTGCCTCATAAATTTTACGAGGGTATTCGTCATTGACCGTCACGGCATCGCAAAACGCTGTGGAAGTCGGATATCCCCCGCCTAGACTGATAAAACTTTTTTGATCCTTCAATGCGTAAATATCCTTTCCAGCCTTAGTTAAGGTGGATACTATTAACTCAGTCGAATTCAAATTAGAGCACACATGCAAAGGCACCCCATTAAGCCTAATCCTATTGGATTCTAGCAAAGATAATGCGGCACGTAACTCCGCCGCAGTCATACCAAAACGCGATCTATCCCCGTTTGCCAGTACATGGTACAATCTCAATGAGATTTTAGGTAATATGTCAAAATGGCGGGCAAGAGCGATGATGTCATGTAATTCGATAATATTATCACACTGGACATTTATATGTTTTCTAATAGATAATTCTATCTCTTCTCGAAGTTTTACAGGGATATTAAAAAATATATATCTACCTTTAAAACCATCTTTTTGCGCTAATGATATTTCATAATCAGACGCAAATTCCAAGTCCCAGCAACATAACAATGATGCCCCGCATGTCCATTAAAATACCCTGCTTTTTCTCGCCCTAGGCATCCATAGCCCGACCACGTAAAACAAGATACCAATTACAATATCAGACCATAAGGCTGCAAGAGAAAGTTCTTTTATATTTTTATCCTTACATTGCCTCTTAAACAAGCTAGCCTGTTCATATAATAAGTTATATGTATAATACATATAACTTCTACAAAAGGAGGATTCATTATATTCCGTGAAAATCTTTGGTAATACACTCGGGTGATTGGATCACCAGTCGCCCGTCAATAATATAGTGCAAGTTAAGAAATTGGGGGAGGTAAGCTGTGCAACTCGTGGATCATCCTTTTGTGAAGTTCGATCAACTCAAGCCAATTTACAACTTCACATATCCGTTATTTCGCACTATTTCAAATGAATTTTACAATTACCTAGACTTTAATAAACTAGCGCAAAGTAAGCAGATTCCACAAGCGCGTACCATTTCTCTTTATTTGCATATTCCCTTTTGCGAAACCATCTGTTCCTTCTGTCCCTTTCAGAAAGGGGCCTACAAGCGCATTAAGCAAATCGAATCTTATATGTCAGCGCTTACCACAGAGATCAGAACCAAAGGAAATTTCATTCGCTCGCTTAGAGGACCCATCCGCAGCATCTATATAGGGGGCGGCACACCGTCGCTTTTGTCTGCAGATAATATCCGACACATCGGAAAAGTATTGCATGGCGAATTTGAGCTCTCTTCCTTAACCGAGTTTACACTGGAAAGCGAACCGAAGAGCGTCACACGTGATAAACTTTATACTGCCCGTGAGATCGGCTTTAACCGGATCAGCTTCGGTATACAGAGTTTCATTGAGCGTTTCCGATCATTGTTTAACCTCACCTCAACACGTGAACAAATCAACAATACCGTGGCTTGGTCACAAGAGATCATTGGACATGTCGGTTTCGACCTACTATATGGCATGCACAGCCAGCAAGCCGAAAAACTATTATACGATTTGAAGCAAGCCAGCGAGCTTCATCCTGAAACCATCAGCCTCTATGCAATCAACAATCTGGCTATCACGTCGCAACTGCATAAGTCTTACGCACAAAAAGGGCTAAAGCCATCCAGCCTACAGCATCGACAGATGCTTCGCTTATTTAGCGACATCGTTATGCGCAGCTGCAGCTATGCGCCGTGTAATGGGCATTCCTATATCAAAATTGCCAATAACACTCCTCTAACGCTCGCTAAAACGAGTTCAGCTAATTATTTCCGCTATCACAAATATTTGCATGGTTATCATGACGATTATGTGGTTGGATTCGGAGCGTCAGCACTGTCGATTCTCGGATCACTCGTCACACGAGCCAATCCCAGTCGAAGCGGATACATTACCGACATACAACTTAAAGGCAAATCCAAAGTATACTACAATTGGGTATCAGCGGAGCAACAAGCCTCCAAGGCTTTGTGTATGAGGCTACCTTATAACGGTTATGCCAAAAAAGAAAGAATTGACTGGACCGCACTCCCCTCTTTCGTTTACAATAACCTACAACAGCTCATAGGTGCAGGTCTCATCGCAGAAAGTGATAACGATCTCCAGCTGACTCAGCGTGGTTGGCAATGGTATTCCAACCTTATGTATTTTCTTCTACCTCAGGCAGATAGGAATATCTTGGACGGCTATGTCTCAAACATGCTGAATACAACCGCCGTACTTGATGGGCCAGCGGAAACCTGTGTGGCATCTTAAGGAGAAAAGAATGTTCACTCTTTTTGCCAATAAGAACATACGCTATTTTTGCCTAACCGTTAGTCTGCTCGCCTTACTCAGCGGTGCTTTGCGTACTGCAATCCCGCTATTAGCAAAACAATCTGGATATGGCGTAGTCGGAGTAAGTTGGGCGCAAGGTCTCTTCTCATTAGCGTGGCCAATTTTCGGCATCCTTGCAGGCGCTTTACTTGATCGCTGCGACAAAATAAAACTTGCCACCTCGGCTCTCCTCATCTTCATGCTACTGCATATTGTACTGTTCGTACTGCTCATAATACAGATTGCTCCAGCCGAACAAATTTTCTTCTATGCAACCATTGCTGGATTCATCGTCGTTTCTGCCGAAGCTTATATAATGACGATTCCACCACTTATCATGGAGGGAGAGCGATTGATGACCTTCTACTCAATTGTCTTGTTTTTAGATTTCGGGGTCTCCTATTTTCTTGCCCCTGTCATAACAAGCAGCATTTTAGCGCATAGCACACTGCTATTTCTTGGCCTGTTAATCGTGCTTTTTATCACATTGATTTTTACCGCTCGCCGTGCTGTTCCGACATCGCCAACACCTGATAAAGAAAACATCACTTTTCGTTATATCATTGCCGGCTTTCGTTTCATTTTTTCAAATCGGCATCTTACCTCCCTTACATTACTCACATTCTTTCTATCGGTGGTATTTGGAGCATTCCTAACCTCGTTCATCTTCTTCGTTACCGACGGTCGGTATCTGGGCCTACATAGCAGCCAATATGGCGTGATGTTTGCAGCCTACGCGCTTGGTACAATGGCAGGTGCCCTATTTGCACCACATATACGCTATGCACCGGTGCGCCTAGCTGTTCTCACTGACGGTTTAGGAACGGTTATCTTGCTGCTGGTTCCAGCCTTTTCAAAAAGTGCTGTCGTCGTATGGGGCGTCACCTTTATTGCTGGCGTTGGAGCAAGCTTATGGTTTATTGGTGTTACCGCCTTCAGGCAGCGCCTCACACCAAAGCAACTTCTCGGGCGAGCTAATTCTGCTTTTCGGGTGATCGGCTATGCTGGAATGCCGGTCGGAAGCTTTTTGGTCGGCGTCCTTGGTTCTTTTATATCATTGCAGTTTGCTGCCGCCTTTATCGCTGGACTACTATTGGTGGCTATCGCGATAACGCTTCCGTTTCTTTGGCAGGCTGATCATATAGACACACCCAACCCTGCCACGAGGTAACAGCTGCCTTTTAAAAAAGACACGGTCAAAAAAGGCACACATACCCTATTACGCAATCGATTGATCGTTCTTTGGACGAGGAAATTATAACCGTAATGGCTGATAGAGCCAGCGGCACTAATGGAAGCAGCTAAACAAGCGTTAAAGGCAAAATAGCCCCTTTTGTTGCATTGGGCGATGATCTCAACGCCTATATGAAGGATGCAGAGAGCTTATAGCGTACGGAGCACAATTCTTAACTAAAAACTCCGCCCTAGCAATGCCCACTTATACTCCAATTAATCTGTCACCCGCTGGACATCAAATGCCTCACCCCTTTACTGCTCCTCAAAATACATTTTGCTGCACTTACGCGCCGTATTCTTCCTTTGGAATTAAAAGAGCAGCCCTCCTTTCCTAATTTAAGATCTCTGTCTACAAAACGCAGCAACAGATGCGACCATATATGCAATCACGCCTTAGGACCTGCATAGTAGAAAGCTTAGTTCAAGAGATTCATAAAGCCTATATCCCAATAAATTTACCACCCAATTCACCTTTTAAAAGGGCGGCTTTATATAAACCGTTAGAGCAAGCTATGAAATCCTTAGGTGTATTAGAAATAATTGGCGATTTTACCTCAGACCAATGTTGATTGACTTTTACTCGTGCATATACGCAAGCGGTGCTACTCTTTTCTCAGATAGAAAGGACATAATCGTTAGCATCTGACCTATTATTGTTTGAAAATAAAGAAAAAGTATCAGTGTGACTGATGATATTGA
This sequence comes from Bartonella sp. MF74HXZ, assembly GCF_042194445.1. Taxonomy (NCBI): domain Bacteria; kingdom Pseudomonadati; phylum Pseudomonadota; class Alphaproteobacteria; order Hyphomicrobiales; family Bartonellaceae; genus Bartonella; species Bartonella sp. MF74HXZ. Next base: position 330,360 of record NZ_JBHIMW010000001.1, read on the forward strand.
AGAGCTATCTCATTATGTGGCTGTACTTAATTACGGCATTGGGAAGCTAGACACGCAATCACCCATTTCTGCGCGCCTTCTGCATGATATTCATAAGATTTTATTACGCGGTAAACGGGGTACGTCCAAAAGCCTTGGCGAATTTCGCAAAGCACAAAATTAGCTTGGCGGTACGCAACTAAAGACAGCGTCATTCGTGCCGCCCGCTCCTACCACAGCCCCCCACTTTCTCTACCACCATCCCCCGCTTAGAATCGCGCCAACTCATTACCAGTGCCTCGTCAAACACCACACCAGTCTCAAGGGCGGTAAAATGCGCCTTGCCGCATTTAATCTTCAGCATTTCTTTAAGGCACAAATCAAACTCGCTATTCGTTCCTTTTGTTTCCAGTACAAAATAAAGCTTTTGCGCGCCTTCTCACTCTTAAACACCCCAAAATCCGGCGTGTAAGAGCCTATGAGCGTCATGATTTTAAAGCTCCTTGGCAATTAAAAAAATAATTTTACTTCGGAGGCATTATCATTAATTTTGCGCAAATTCTTTCTCAATTATAAACCACATGATCATATACACTCTTCTCACTCACCAGAGCTGTACGCTCTAAATTCGCCAAAAGTTAGCTACTTACAAAACATTCTTGCACACTATAGTCTTGGCCAGCTAGTTTTAAATATTTAATACCAGCAATAGTAAAATTGACATACGCTTTATCGAGGATTTCCTCCGCGCACTCTAAAAAAGCTTGCGTTTTTTGCAAAATCTAATACGCGCCCACTATTTAGCAAAACATCAATATCACAAGCTTCTTGATATGCTCGTTCGCGATATTTCTGGCTAATAGCCGCACAATCATTTGGCGCATTCAAATCGGTAAGCATCTCTACTAAAAACGATGGACAGCTATTAATTTCGACTCAATCCATATAAGATGACCCACACACTATTTTTTCCTGTGTCTTTATGTAAGTCATAGGCAAGTTCCTATTTAACAATATCTTCACTTTCAAACCTTCTCGTCTTTTATTAATTTTTTATCAGTATAAAGCCAGGCCAAATTAAGCGGGATAATTAAACATATACAAAGCAAGGTGAAACAAAAAGCTGCTTCTATACAAACATTGTTCGCCAACCAACCAATCAGCACAAGCGCTAAAATACCAAAAATACGTGCAAGAAAACTAACAATGGATAAAACCGTATTTGCATTCTTTTGTTGAATATGTTTAAAAAATTCTGCTTCAAACTGCGTTACGGGGACAGAAAAAAAACTGTGAAATACGGTGAATAAAATAATGGGGGCCCAACTGTTTGCAACGAGAAGCAGAGCAAGCATAACAACAGCACTCAGGACTAGTGAGTACAAAGTTATCGCCATAGGAGCGTATTTTTGCATAAGATATTTAATTACAAAGCGATTAAATAAGTATTTTACGAGAGTATAAGACACAAAGCACAGGCCAAGAATAAGAATTTTAGTCTTTCCTGTTGCATTGTCTAATACTCCTGTTTGTCCCAAAATAAAAGGTTGCCAAAAATGAAATATTGGTTGCAATGCGGCAACAATAAAACCACATATCAATATATAATATAACCCGATTTTTGAGGTAACTAAATAAGCAAAAGCTTCTGTTGCATGCAACAAAGAACCTGAGTCTATTGGCTGACTATTCGAAACGGATGCAATACCTATCCCCGTCACCCGACTAAACAAGAATACAAGTACGAGAAATCCGAAAGAACAAAAATAATATGCCGACTGATAATTATCCATACACAAAACAATAAGAACACCTAGCGCACCAGCAACCGTATTCATGAATGCCGTTAGTTCCCGCTTATAGGCGTTTACTTGGTGGTAGATCAAACTATCCTTGTAACCACCGCCGTCGATTAAGCCTTTAATCCATGTGCTATCAGCGCCAGAATATAAAGCAAAGCCTAAAGCATAAATAATTTCTGCCGGAATTAAGACAGAAAGATTAGGCGCGTAGATACATAAAAAGAAGAAAAGCGAAAAAAAGAAACATGATAAGATAACATTTTGTTTAACGCCGATTTTATCTCCTAAAATCCCACAAGGCACTTCAAAAATACAAATAGCTACGCTAAACACAATTTGCAATAAAGCTAACTGTGTTATGCTAACACCCATAGACAAGAAAAAAAAAGCATGGAAGGAACCTGTAATCAGCCGAACCCCGCTCATTGCCGCACAGCCATAGAGCAACTTTTTAACTTCATAATTTATCGCCATTAATATATCCAAAAGCTATAAAGCTGCCAGCTTTATATATTCTAAAACCTCAATTCAGAAGGGAGCTTCGAGCAGCCATTTTCTGCTCACTTGCTCGGGCTTTGAGCACAGTAACATCACCCCGCTTAATTTGATTTTTTCAGTTGTTTATACATATTTTTAGTTTTCATAACTTTACCTCCTGTATTAGAAGTGTGGATTATAGCTACCTTTTGTCGATTTATTATCTTGATATAAAAAGTTTGGCTGTCCTCCCCGCGCTCACGTTAAGTATTTCATGCACCAATCATTCTGCAACAACCACCGCAGCACTTGGAAACTCATGCGCCGCTTCGGGCAAAGTACGCTTATATTCACGCCAATTTGTCACCGGCTGGTCGTTAAATGCAACGCTCGTTTGCAGTGCAGCAAAATGCGCTTTGCCGCATTTAATTTTCAGCATTTCTTTAAGGCGCAAATCAAACTCGCTGTTTGCCCCTTTTGTTTCCAGCACAAAGTAAAGCTTTTGTTCGCCATCCCGCTCTAAAAAGACCGCCCAATCAGGCGTATAAGAACCAATGGGAGTGGCTATTTTAAAACTTCTTGGCAGTTTAAAAAACAATCTGACTTCAGGATCATTTTCAAGACTTTGTGCAAACTCTTTCTCCACACTGCTTTCATAAACCACATGATCATACACACTCTTCTCACTCACAACAGCTGTACGCTCTAAATTTGCCACAAGTTCTTCACTGGTAAAAAGCTCTTGCACACTATATTCTTTCCCGACCAGCTTTAAATATTTAATGCCATCAATTGTAAGATTAACATGGGTTTTATTGAGTATTTCTTCTATGCGCTCTAAAAAAGCTTGTGGATTTTTCACAAACTCATGCTCACGACCACTCTTTGTCAAAATACCAATAATTGTCTTTGCGGTTAATTTCAACTTTAAGGTCAGATAATGTACAATGTTCGGCAGTGCACACAAACTATAATCAAGCGTACTCTGCTTTAATAACTGCTCTTCGTAGGTCACACCAGCACTATCCAGTTCTATCTCTGCTGTCTGATAAACCAAATGCGCGGGCGCAACTGGCGCCATTTTTTTCACTGCATCCACTGCTTTGGCAATAAACTCTGTGCGATCAAGCTTTGCACGATAAGTGGTTTTTTTATTGATCTTCTCCCATAAGGACAAAAACTCGGGCGAAGCCACTGTTTGCTTTTTAAGCTTAACCCGCACCTCGCGCGCAGCATTACGAATAATCGGCATGGCTTGGCTCGCTTCTAGCGCCTGCAGCACAGCCTGCTTTTGCCCTTTACTAAAACGTTCACTTAAATCCAACGCCCCAGTCGCCCATTGCGCTTTTAATGTATCTGTGATTTTTCCTGCTGATGTAAGCAAGGCTTTTTCACGCAACTCAACCAATATATCAGCAGCCTCTTGCGAAGACAGAATTTTTGTTTCCGTCACAGCTGTCATATAAATCAGATTTTGCAGCGTCTCAACATTAATAAGTGCGCCTGAATCAATTTTTTTCATAATTTCTTGACGCAATTCGCGTGGCATTTCCTCCGCCCCTATAGCTTCAAATTCGCTCGCCACTAAATCCTGATCTACTTTAACGACACCCGCCTCGTCAATCAAATCTTTTGCAACAAGCGTTTTAATAATTTTTTGTGCTTGTGGCACTTCCACTTTAGCGGCTGCATATTTTACATCTTCATAAATACGGCCAACCAACTCCTCCATCTGCAATGTACCAAATTTATAACCAATATCCGCCTCTAATTCTTTTTGCAATGTACTCACAAACTCAGCAAAGCTTTCATTCACCATGACATGCAGCACATTTATATCTTTATCTTCCACCCGCTCACCTTGTTGGTTTACACACAAACGCAAACCGCGACCAATCTTTTGCCGCGCGGTAAAATTCGATTTTTGCTCAATCAACATACACACTTGAAACACATTCGGATTATCCCAGCCTTCTCTTAATGCCGAATGCGAAAAGATAAAACGCAAGGGGCATGCAAAAGATAATAACCACTCCTTATCGCGCATAATCGTGTTATAAGTGTCATCATCAGCTTGGCTGTCGCCCTTTGTATCCTTATACACGCCTTTCTTGTCTTGCGAGAAATAACCGCCGTGTACGTTTCGAACATTTTGCGCAAACTCAGTTCGCAAGGAGGCATATTTCTTTTTCGCCAACAGCTCTTCATAACATTCTTCAAACATACGCTCATAAAGTGCTGGCTCTTCATCATTGCTACGATATTTAGCCACCTCATCAATAAAAAAAAGTGATAAAACTTTAATCCCTAAAGGCGCAAGCCGCAATTCTTTATCTAAATGTGTTTCTATAGTGCGATAAATTTGCGCGCGTTTAAGCTCTACTATATTCACATCACCAAGCGCGTGGCCAAACTTGACAATTTCAGTATCAGAAAACTCAACGGCTTCATCCCCCGCCATGCAATTGATACCAGAAACAATATAACCCCTATAAAGCTCACGCCCGCCCGTAACGCGATACAGATCATCGCCTTGTCTCACTGTAACTGTTTTGCGGCTCACAGTGCCATTCTTTCCCGCAATATCCAACTCTAAGCGCGCCTTAAAGCCATGTTTGTGTGATACGGATTTCAAGGCAATATAGGGACGGTTAAAATCTTGCTCTATCTGATTAGAAGAAACACAAATTTGCTTTACCAGTCCTTTTTGATAAGCATCAACAGGTGTTAAACGATATAAAAGATTAATCTCATCTTTATGCGTGGCACTATAGCGGAAAACACAAAGCGGGTTAAGGCTCGCAATAGCCTCCTTCGCTTTTGCTGTATTATCCACCGATTGCGGTTCATCTATGATCACAATCGGATTTGTATCTTGGATATAACGCATAGCACTTTCGCCATTCAGTCTATCTTGCGGAAGGTTGATAATATTTTCTGCTTTTTTAAATGCATCAATATTGATAATCATAATTTCAATATTGGTAGAGCTTGCAAATTGGCGAATTTGCGAAAGATCTTTTGAATTATAAATAAAATAACGATAGGGCAGATTATCAAACTCTGCTTGAAAATGCTCCCTTGTTACCTGAAGTGATTTATATACCCCTTCGCGAATAGCAACACTTGGTACGACAATAATAAATTTGGTAAAGCCATAGCGTTGATTTAACTCAAAAATCGTCTTGCTATAAACATAAGTTTTGCCTGTTCCCGTTTCCATCTCAATAGAAAACTGCTTTTGCTCTAGCGTCTTACTCGCCAAGAGTTTATTGTTCTGTTGCACCTCTTGTAAATTTGCTAATATGCTTTCATCACTAATTAATAATTGATTACCACAACCAAATTCATTTAACGCTAATTGTCCTTGTTCTGAATGCAAGAAAATAGAAGAATTCCGTCGTGGTTGGCCTTTAAATAAATCAATGACGCTTTTAACCGCATCATTTTGAAATTCTTGTTGTTTAAATTTAAGTTTCATATCGCCGCCCCAATCGTCTCTCTATAGTTTAAATTTTATCAAAACTTACTTCATTGTCTTTAAAGATAAAGTCGCAATTAATAAGCGCCTCATCACTTTTAAAGGCCGCATCAAGCGCTACGATTTTTACGGGCAAATACTTTATCATCTCTTCCGCATCTTCGGGTTCAAAGGGCGGGTCTATGGCTATAATTACTAAGACATCGCCTTCGCTCTCGCCTATATAATAGAATTTTTTGCCATTGATTGGTAAAGGGTAAATTTTTAAATCCAGTGGCCAACCATATTTAAGTATGATCTCGAAGATAATATCTTGATGAGAGCGCTCGGGATTCACCCCCTGCAAAATATGATCCAAGCGCATTTGCAATTGTTCTTTAACATCAAGTGCATTCGGATCAATCGGGCTATCGTCCCATATGGAAAAGTTGGAACTATCGAGCTCTAGAACGCGAAATCCGGTGTCTAGAGGCTGCTCACTTGTGAGTTCTGCTTCATGCTTTTGCTTGATTTGTGCACCAGCGCGGCGAATACGTTCAATACCTATATCGCAGATAGTTTTATAACCAGCCTTATAAGCTTCGCTCTTCTCATCACACAATTCAGGCAATTGCACCATGATGAATTTGCGATTACCACCATCTTCGGCATTCAAAGCCATCACTGCATGCGCTGTTGTACTAGAGCCAGCGAAAAAATCGAGAATGATGTCGTTGTTTTGAGAATCAGTTGCAAGAAGCAACATTTTTTTTAACAAATCTACTGGCTTCGGGCTATCAAAATAAGCCCCCCCTAATAAAGCTTTTAAAGCTTTTGTTGCCTCTGCTGTATAAAATTTTTCATCCCACCAAGATGTAGCTACTCTCCGCGATTGCAATGCTTTTTCTTTATAATATTTTTGTTGGAGACCATTTGCTGTTTTTACAATCAACCCTTGATTGTATTTTTCTTGCATTGTTTCTTGGGAATAGCGCCAATAACCCGTTACCCCCTCAAACGTATAATACGGATTCCCCTTAGCTGCCCCACCAGGTCCATCTACGGGAATTAGCTTATATTCGCCAGTAGCGTCTTTCTGGTTGAAGCCTTCCGTTATAGGAGGTAGACCAAACTTATGTCGTTGAGAAAAAAGCGTAGCTATGTTTTTTGCGTATACTAAAATAAAATTGTGACTAGACGATATTATTTTATCATTAGATATAGACGCTCGGGACTTATGGCAAATTTGAATAACAAAATTCTCTTCGCCAAAAACCTCGTCGCACACTTTGCGCAAATTATGCACCTCGTGATCATCTATGGAGATAAATATCACCCCATCGTCACGCAATAAGGTCTGTGCCAAACGCAAGCGCGGATAAATCATATTGAGCCAAGCCGTGTGAAACCGCCCCATTGTCTCAGGGTTCGATTTTGTCGTTTGGCTCGTCACTTCCTTATATCGCGCCAATGGGTCTTTAAAATCATCACCATAGATAAAATCATTACCCGTATTATAGGGCGGGTCTATATAGATCATCTTCACTTGGCCAAAATAAGCCCGCTGGATAAGTTTTAACACTTCAAGATTATCACCCTTAATATAAAGATTATGTGTATTATCAAAGTTTACGCTCTCCTCGCGCTTCGGGCGCAATGTCGCAAATGAAGGCTTTTGAGCAAGCTTTAAACTTGCTCCTTTGCCCTTCCATTCAAATTTGAACTTCTCAAAATCATTATCAATATATTCGCCGCATAGATTAAGAAGCTGATCTATATTGAGCTTTCCCTCAGCAAAACATTGCGGAAAGGCTGCTTTTAACTTTTCTATGTCTGGATTAACTGGACTTTGACTCATGCCCTCTATTTTATCTTCACCTGCTATTATACTCATCTTTGCGCTTCTCCGTTACGCTTAGTATAAAATATGTCTATGAATATTTCTTTTGTACGTCGCAATTCCTTTTATCCTATTTATTTCTGTATCCTCTGCAAATTTACTTTCATGAAAAGTGTCGTATAAGCTGTTCTCTTTATTTTTTAAAGTTTCTTGTGCTTGTTTTATTTCTTTTTACTTACGCAAGTCAGCTAGATCAATTCGCATTACCACATGCGGCGATTTTATATTTTTTCTTGTGTGCTATTATGGCACTTACAAACATTATCAGTAAGCTTATCAATTGGCACAAACACATCCAAAATATGTCTATATTTTAGCATTGTCATATTTCTGACAAATCGAAAAACTGTATCGTCAATTTGATGACATGCCACCATGGGTAATTTAAAAATTGCGTCACATGTGGCTTGGTCAAGCACATACAAGTACTATCACTGTCAATTAAAACATAAATTTCTTCATCATTTATTTCGACGCAATAAAAACCAATTTCACAAGGGATTATATCGGCATCCACTGCTAGTTCTCCCTTGTCCGTGCAAGCAAGATTTGTTAAAATGCCTTTTACGGAGAGTAAGAACACCCTCAAACGCCCGACAGCATGTTGAAAATCCTCCCCCATGCCATAAAACGCTTTACCTTTATAGGTTTTATACTGTGCGCCAGATTCATAACAAAATATAGCTCTTATCATTTTGTCCCTGAATGATTTGTGTTGCCTTATCAATCATATAATTAGGCTCATGTGCAAACCATGCTTTTATAATCTGCCATAGGAATGTATTAATCTCTTGCACTCGCTCCTTAAATATATTGCGGCATGATTTTTACATTATCAGCAACGTTGGTATTAATTGCCAACCTTCATGACAATAAGCTTTAACAAAGCTTTCGCCTGCTTCTTTTTGTCGTCCAGTGAGCTAAACTCTTGCTCTAAGCCTTCTTCGGTGAATTTACGTCTATATATAGCGCCGCGTATTGATTTTATCGCTTGTTTAAGCACCTTTCTTGTCCCCTGTCATCCTCTCATCCACGCCTTAAAAGGACAAAAAATAAATAGCCATTCCAATTGATGTCGGTAATATGCTTGGCAATAGCTTTCAAGCTTTTGTAAATCTTTCCCTCATATTGATAGCCTTTTGGCACCACAAGCACATGATGCGTTTAGCCTAAATAATCGTCACTGAAATAAGTGTGCCATAAGCTTTGGACTCCTGCATTGACGTATACTTTACAGTGGCTATTTCTTGCTCTAATTGCTTACAACTCATTGTCTAATCCTCTCAACACATGAATGTTCTATTTCCTCGATTAGTCAGAAATAGTGTGTGTTCACAAAGTTAGACCAAAATGCAATTATGTCGAAAAATAACCAACGCTCAGCGCAAAAAAACAATTTATTCTTTTGCATTGGATAGCTCAACTCCCTCCACGCTTAGAACCAATAAACCTAAGCTTATTGATCACGTTTTTCTGTATACCTCAATCGATCAAACACAATTTAAATAAACTCCTCAATAATGACGGTATCTGCTAACTATACGCCTAAGCTTGTTACTGCTATAAGTCTACCGCGCACCCAAAACGAGAAATTTATATCCTATTGAAAAAAATAATAAATTTAGAAGATCCCTTCTTAAACGAAATCTCGACTAAATAAGATGGTTTGGGCATTTTTAGCAAAAAGAGAAAAAAATTCACTGTCTCAAGGAACTTGAGCTACGTTATCGATCATATGCAAAAAAGGCTGAGAAGTGCAGATTTCTTAAAGAAACAAAAGAAATGAGAATAGTTTTATAAAGGAAAACGGTACTGCACGCGATACATCGGTGCTAACGTTCTCTTTAAAAACACACAGATAATTACAACCAGCTTCAAAAAACAGCCTTACCAATGAAGTACTCGCTAGAGGGTTGCATGCACAACGCAATAATGGCACACTGATTCCCACAAGCGTGCTTCACATATTGTACGCATAGCCTGTACAGAGCCTACCGCTCCTAAATACTCAGACGTAATGCTACTGGATCGTACAGTGACCGCAGTTGCACCCTTAAACACCAGTTCCTACCATATCATAATGCTTGACAAAAGCATCATGCCATCATAGCAACCGCTTTGCGTATGGGTTCCACAACATAGTTCTACAAATTGTTGACGCATTGCCAAGCTAACAGTTTTCTTGCCCACCTACGCCAATGAGACCATCACTATCCTCTTTTTGAATCGTAAAACAAAATGATTTCCCATGAGCGATAAACCATCTGCTCAAAGTTCAGCTAGCTCAAACTCATAGCATTCTAAACCTTTAGGCTCGCTCTTCCCCCAATGGGGCATAGTCAGATATATCACTTTCCTCACCTATTCACGCGCTGGGATAAAAAAATCTGAAACTACGAGGCAACGCTGCATTTGTATGCAGCGTTGTTGTTAGGAATAAGCTTCTATTGAGATAGTTCTGATGGGAAGCACCCACAGCTAATGGTATAGGGATTAATTTGGATTCTTTCGAAATGCTATATATAAATTTAATGTGCTGCCCCAGAACACACCATCGGTAACCCCACTTAAAAGACCAAAAAGAAGGTTAAAATCAAAGGCATATTTCAAATCAGGTTCAATCTTGAGAAAAGCAATCAATATGAATTTGATGACAAAAGCGATAAGAATAAATGTCAGCGTCAACGGCGTACCAGGCCGAATAATTAAATCCGTTCCCTCTTTGATTTTTAAACGCGGAGTGGCACGCCAGAGCAACCAGCCAACGCCAACGCCGATCATCAGCCCCGCCAACATTGAGACTGCTCCCCAGCGCGGGAACGCCAGCTCTTTAATCACATCGCTTGCGCCCAAAAAAAGAAAGATTATCGGCAATAGAAAAAGGCGGTAAACCTTCATTTCTCTATCTTTCAATGCGATTATTCCCCTCGCGATGAGAAAAATAAGTAAAATCCAGGCCCATGAGGGAGTTCCAGTCAGAATGTTAAACAATGACATATTATGCTCCATGATGTTTGACGCGATAAAAATATTGTATGATGTTAGGAAGATATTTAGAAAAAAGAATACCGACCCAAATTAAACCCATAGTGACCAACCAAAGCTGGGGGGAGCATGTAAAAAAAGCCCCTAGAAGACCATTGGCAAAAAAGATGATGACCCAAATCCATGTAATATATTTATTGATGAGATAAAAGAGGATATGTTTGCGTTTTTCTTCAGAAACACCAGCAGGAGCATAAAAAATGGTAAAGGGTTTCTTTACCAGCAAGCTCATCAATGAAACCAGAGCAAGTGACAGATAGCAAAAAACTGTGGGGTAGTTCAGTAAAAGTGTAGACCATCCAGCGAAATAATTAACAAACAGGACAATAAATGTCAGAATGTTCGTAATCATCACGGGTTCTCCCTGTCGGATAAATTTAATATTCAGAGCAATAATTAATAATAAAAGCACAGTCAAGATGAGAGAGCGTTCGACCAGAGTTAAAACGCTTCCATTGATAACCCAGGAGTAAATACTCCACGGAATAAAAGAGATTATTATGTTAAACATGACGCATCCTCCTTTTTATATTTGATAGAAAACTTACCGCAAGTGCTTCGTTTTTTAGTTTCCGTATGAATATAAAAAACGCCACCCGGTTCACACTTTGTATCCTATTTAATGGTCAACTGATAGGTATCTTCCGAATAAACTGCTTCAATGAACTTTACTTTTTTCAGCGCAACAGATGCGATATTTTTCGCCCTACCCTGCGTGGTCAAAGCCAGAACCATCTCAATCAATAGTGAACCAGGACATACGGCGCGGGAGGGGAAATGTTCCTCAAAAAGCGGGTGATGCGCATTAAAGGAAAAAGTACAAGAATCTCCGGTTACGGAGGAAATCTTACATAAATCGCCTAGTAATGGAAGAGCGGCTTTCTCAGAACACGAGCTAGGGAAGCAGACCTTACTGACCATGATGATTGCCTGCGCAATAACGGCCCTGCTATTGCCGTATGGGCTGACCTTACAGTGAATACGGTAGGACTCATTAATGCGTTCAATATATCCTTCAACGCGTAACCGATCGCTATCAAAATGGGTGGTAGAGAAAAACTGTTCAACTATAACAGGGAGATAGCGATAAGTGAGATCCGAGTTTTTAGCCACCACGGTAGCGAATCGAACTGAAAACTGATGCAAGGCTTCGAGTAACAAGCCCTGTTTCAAATAGTTATGGGCTAAATTCCAGTGAGAAATATCGATTTGCCCGCAAGCACGCATCGGTGCGGTTAAGGTGATACTCTGACATATCCCCAAGAAATTTGGCTCGGTGCGATGCTTTATAGCCATAATTGGGGGACCTTTTTATATTTTTTTCTTAAATCCTTTGATGATAAACCGAAGGAATGAGCACTAAACCGCGCTTGATAGTGCGCGAGAAGTATCGGCATACGACAAACGAAAAAAGCCAACAATCCCAGCTCAGGAGAAGCCCGATGTTTGCTCATGATGCTTGCAATTAGAAAATCGACATTGGGTTGCAGTCCTGTATTGTCCAAAATAGATCGCGCAAGCGAACTCAAGGGGCGCATAGGCGCCTGAAAGCGTGAAAAAAAGAAATCAACCCGGACATCCCGTTGCATAATCGGATGACCAAACCCTAGCCAGGGTTTGTTTTTGCAATAATGCGTTACCAGCGCCTCAAGATTCCAAGATTCCCAGCTTCAATCTCATGGAGGACACTAGAAAGTCGCATGATAGCATATTTTCAGGCTCCCATATGCGCGGGGACAGTGGCACAAAACCCACCGATTAGTGCAGAAATGACGTCGCTCTTGGTACTGGACGCGTTACGTCGGTGCTAACCTTCTCTATTTTTTTGCAGAACAGAAAGCGCGTATCAGGCTCTCTAGCCATACTTAGAGTACGCAAAGTTATTCATCACTCTACAACACTTTAAGCGCGCAATTTTATGTTTTGTATTAAAGGATTTTTGCTTTCAAAATATACGAACAACATCACACAAAGTAGAATAAACAAGCTGCCCCCAACATTAAACCAAACCTTCTCTGTAACCATCACTGTTGCACCGAAACAGTTAACAATAGCGTGGACAAAAAAAGGCGCACACGCATAAAATTTAGAGCGCGTAACAACACCACGATACGCCAAGCACGTATTGAAAATATGCATAAGTATGACGCTCATTAAAGCACACAAAAAAATACTCGCTTGCGTCCAGGAATAAAAAATTACATACTCATTGGCTAATAACCTAGATCGAATAGGCCAGCCATTATAAACAAGGAAAGGCCCTAGCGCCTTATAAACTAATTCGCATAAACCCCAGCCTATGCCAATATTCAGCGGCAAACGCCACAACAAACTAGGCGAGCACCGATAAAACTTAGTAACTAACCAACGACGCATAGCTTCTTCTGCTACAACAAAAAAAACCGAAAATGTTAAAAATAAAAAAACAAGCGCCAGCCCCTGCTCTGCACGACTCTTGGTTTCAACAATACTCATCATATAAAGCGTTTTTATTACAGATTGCTCCCAAAAAGCAATAAACCCGCCAGCAATGCAGCTAGCAACAAACCATCCCACAGCACCAGCGACAACCAATTTGAACTTCAGAAAATGATGAAACACACATAGAAGAAAAACAACGCCAAGCACTTGCAGTAAACGTAAGGCATCAAGTTTATGTTCTGTTTCCGAGTAACGCCATACTAACAGAACAATCACCCCAAAAACTATGCCGCTCAACAGCACATTTATCCAACTAAAAGTAGAGCGAAAAAAATTATAAATGACAGCGCCATAAATAAGGCCTGCGAGAAGCGAAGTAATAAATAAAACCAACATTATTATGCCCCCTCATTTACTACAGCGTAACTGCTATTTTTCTTCATGGATAATCTATCTTGCACAAAATCATAAATTTGCCGCATAAGAGCAAACATAAGAATAGTAGCGATTGTATAATGCCCAATTGCAAGAAGTTCTGGCTCAGCGGCCCGCCATGAAAAGCGCGCCCAAGCCGCCAAGCATTGTAAAAGCAGGATAAGAACAAAAAAACGCCATTTCTTGTCAAGGCAAACCACAAGCATTAAAAAAGTTGATAAAAGATTCAGACCTATAATAAACGTATAATATATTACCGTCTCAAGTAAAAAAAGTAAGGCGTCCCTATCAAGACTAAAAGCCCCTTTTAGGATTTTCACAGTTTCTGGTAGAGATGTAAGCAGTGCAAGCCCTATAGCAGCCCCCCAAATCCCCATTCCCACGCCCAGTGCTGCCTCTACACCATTGCCATTATCTTCTGCCACCCAATGAGAGAGCAAAAAAAACTGCATAATCGCCATGCCTATAGGGAATAGACCAACAGCAAAAACAATATTAGGCGTACTATAAGCAGAAAAATCAAAAATCAAACTGCCTATCATACGCATAAAGCCGTATAGAAAAAAAATCAAAAGTACATAACAACCAGCGCTTGCCCCAATAATCGCCTTCGTGCCTTTAAACGTTTTAACCAAAGAGAGTAACCAGCGGTACCCCAATATAAGCGAAAGCGCCAAAACATAATAAGGAAAATAACTCGTAGCGCCATAAACATAAAGAAAAACAAGACACAAAACAACGAGCAAGAAAACCAAATGTTCAACCAATGTTTTTTTCTTCATCAAAGGAAAAATAGTCAGCACCAGACAAAAAACGGCGCCGATAACAGATAATGTCAATTTGTCAAGCATTATTGCAAGCCTCAAAAATAGAATTTATTAATATTGCATAGCCTGAAGAAATGTCAAACATAAACAAAAGACCAACTGCAAAATGAATTACAAAAGGCAGATAGGAATAAACCTTGCGCTTATCTTGGAAACCAAGATACATAAAACGCGTATTTACAACATGCATCAATACAATCATGCCCGCGGCAATAAGATAGCTGATCGCTTGTGGACAAGATTCAAATGCGACATAGCCCACCATTTGTGGCGCCCTATCAACACGGTAATTCAAGTAAAGAAAAAGAGCTGGGAGGGTCTTATAGCATAAGTCTAGAACACCCCAGCCCAGCCCGAAATAAAGGACCTCACGCGCAGCTAATTCTGGCTTATATACGCGAAGCAACCACAAACGCAAAAGCTCCGCAGTTAAAACTGATATCAAAAGGATAAAAAAGGGATAGTGTGCAGCAACCAAACTCATGTAATGCACCACCTCTGCTGCTGGCTATTATTAGCAGCAGACAAAGCAGGCAATGGCAACAAAGAGCTCAAATATACAAAACATGCCCCAATACACAAGGCAGCAACTGCACCACAGAATCCAAGAACTAAATATTTATATAAGTAGTGCTCGTACAGAATTAAAAGCATGCCAAGATAACATACCAAAAGCAAAGATAAGTCTGTAAGCCCACTTTCACTATGTGGATAAGCGAAGATGATAGCGCAGGAAAGGCCAGCTAGCCCCCCCAAAATGACGCGCTCGCCCAACAAGCCATTGTTTTTAAGGAGACGAGGGCTGGAACTTATCCCAAAACTAAGCAGCATTCCAAAAATTAAGTCAGACATATAATTTCCTTAAAGCGCCTTGCCCTCCCAAGCATACCAAGATATTATTGCGGGAGAAAAACTCCCTGCTAAGAGGCTGATAGTGTACCCCTTAGCAAAGCCTTTACCTTGTTAAAAAAGCCAGGTCAAACAACAATTTCACCACTTAGAGCGAGCACAATCCCAACCAGCTTTAGCAATACCCGCGGCTGCGCCACGGGACCCCGCCTACTATTGCTCCAGAAACTGCCCCTCCTGGGTTGGCTGCTCTAGGCTTTAGGATAACCCAAAGAACTATAGCCTCCTGTCTTCTCACTCAGTTTTCTTTTTAAACGGGTTAATCACGCTAAGCTTCACATTCTTTGATTTAATGTAACGCGCGTACACATAAACAACAAACATCAAACAAATCCAATTTCTAACCATTCTATAGTCATCATCTGTATGAACAAACGCTACATAATAAGAAACAAAGAGGCTAAAAAACAGCTCTGCAAGAACATCAAGGACCAACCAATAATATTTCTTTGTAGTAACAAAGAGAACCATCAAAAATGTCAAAAAAACTTGGCCCGTTAGAATAGCGAAACCAAACACTGCATAATCAAACATTTTTTTCACTGCCTCCCTGTTTGCAAAACCTATCTGTTGATAGATTTCTCGAAGGTCTGATAAAAGCAGTGATGACACAAAAAAGACACCTATGGCAAACCCACAGCCAATACAAATGCTTAAATCTAGCACTGACATAGATTTTTCCTTCAAAGCTTTAGCAATTAGGACATAGCGAGCCCCCCCTATCATCAACGGAATAATGAAAAGCAGATAAATATAGCCCAAAAGCTGCAGATCAAAAAAATCTAACAGAACGTCATCACTCACAACAATAAAACCAGCTGCGATGAAAAAAATGGGGCAACTTGCGATAATGGCCAAACTAAAGCATTTTATATTGTTTACTATATTGGGTATAAATTCAATGCAAAAAGAAAGAAAGAACATAATTATAGCAACATGAGAAGATGTTATCGGCACACCGACTATATACTCAAAATACTCAAAGGCATAAATGAGAGGAGGAATAACCAATGCCGCCACTATGAATGCAACTATGTTCTCCCTGCCTAACATGCTTTTTCCATTAATAGCAATAGTTTTGAGGAATAGATACAACATGCCAAACCACAGACAAAAATAAACGAGCACTATACTAAACTCGCCCATAGCTCCTCCTGTGCAATATTCCAAACATAAAGGTGGCACCTTTTACAGTACCACCGTTCTAGGCTTTAGGATAACCCAAAGAACTACATCAAAAGTGCATCAACATCCCACCACCTGAATTAGCAATAGATTGACCCAACAACTGTGTTCCACACTGGACAGCAGCCACACCATAACCGCCTATGGTGTCTCCGAATTCATTGCCTACAACTTGCCCAAAGCTTGCTCCGGCCATGCCAGCCTTATAATTACGCCCCCCTGCCCATCCTAGGACAAAACCACTCGCAAGGCCAACCTTACCACCATACTTGCTACCAAACGCAGTACCAGAGTTATATTTGCTACTAAAATTATCGGCACTGCAATAATCGTGCGAACGACTTGAACTTCCCATTTATTTCTCCAATTTAGTGTATAAATAAATCCCGCAAGATTACTTATGTCCCCGCGCCAGAATGGCTTACCCATAATCAACCACCGAAACACCCCTGGAGATATGAATGCACTTTCATGCAAGTTCACATTTATAATATATAGTTGACAAAATCAAAGTCATTGCGTCAAAAATATGGCATATTTTAGTAAATTTATGCTTACTTACTTATTTTATGTGTTTAAACTTAATGGTTTATATTATGAGCAATAATAATGAAAGTCGAATAAGATTCTCTTGGTTTACAAAATATACTAAAAGTATATAAATATACTGATAGAGATATTTATTGTTGCAATTGCAATCAGAATCATAGATTTAGTTAACCCGTTTATATTTCAAGCGATTATTGATCGTATCATTCCGTTTGGGGCAAAATTTGAGGAAAATCATCTGCGCAAGGTCTCTGCTCCGTGACGGCTCACACGCAAAAAAGCCCGCCAAGCACAGCTTTTAACCGCCTCACAAAACGCCAAAAATTAAGAATTAGAAAAGTTGTAACAAGACAAATGGTACGGTTGGTGGGATTTGAACCTACGACCTCTGGTGCCACAAACCAGCGCTCTAACCAACTGAGCTACAACCGCATAAAAAGCAAATGTATCATAACTGTTCACGATTGCGTAAACATTTATTCTTATGCTTATGTGACATAAGGAAAATCAACAAAGTTTGCAAGCCCCTTTAAAAAAATCTCGCAATTTTTTGTGAAGAAAAAAGCGTTTTTTACAAAGGAAATTTTGCCCAATGCTCAAGACTATGATCACGATAGTCTTTTATGTTATCAACACCGTCTTGTTGCATCATCTGCAAAATCTCTTGCAGAATAGTTATGACAAGATTTGGACCTTCATAAACCATCCCACTATATAATTGAATTAAATCTGCACCAGCTTTTACTTTTTCCAAAGCGGTTTGTGCGTCCTTTACACCGCCAACACCAATAATGGCAATCTCCTTCCCTAATTTTTGACGCATTTTTGCAAGCACAATAGTAGAACGCTCAAAAAGTGGACGTCCAGAAAGCCCCCCCTCTTCATTACTGAGGTGGCTATTGCTAAGACCTTGGCGTGAAAGAGTTGTATTGGAAACAATCAGTCCATTAAAATCAGAAAGTTTTATTTCTTCAGCAACATCATCTAATTCTTTCTCTGATAAATCGGGGGCAATTTTTAAAAAAATGGGAATGGAAAATCCATGCTTGTTCTCTTGCTCCTTTCGCGCTTGCGAAACTGCACTCAACAAAAGATGCAAACTGTCACGGGCCTGTAAATCACGTAAACCTGGTGTATTAGGAGAAGAAATATTAACCGTAAAATAATCAGCAACATCATAAAAATGAGCAATACCAACAGTATAATCATCAATCTTATCGACCGTATCCTTATTGGCTCCAATGTTGACTCCTATAACACCAGTTTTTTTACACGCACGCAATCTGTTGTAAACAACTTGATGTCCATCATTATTAAAGCCCATTCTATTAATAATCGCTTCATCTTCTTTTAAACGAAAAAGCCGTGGTTTAGGATTTCCAATCTGAGGCTTTGGTGTCACTGTCCCAATTTCAGTAAAACCAAATCCTAAACGAAAAATACCATCCATAACCTCTGCATTTTTATCAAATCCCGCTGCGAGACCAATAAAATTTTCAAACGCAAGCCCAGCAACAGTTACACACAAACGTTTATCGATAACCTTTTGACAGCCATTTAATCCACTTTTCAGCCCGAGAATCGCTAAACTGTGTGCTTGCTCTGGATCCAACATAAATAAGGCAGAACGGCCAATACAACGAAAAAAACTCATCAATCCTTCTCCACAACATAAAAATAATCCATCGCACCTCACCTATATCTTTTAACACAAAAGATCACCAATCAAAGAGAGCATATTATCCAAATAATATTCCCCTTCTAGAAGAAAATTCATTACACAATAGCCATACATGTTTATTTGATGTATACTGTGTAAGAAATTTTTATTCTTAAAAAACGTTTCTCTTTTTCGACATTTTTTAAAGATTAAAATGTGAATCCTAATCTTATAGAATGCAGCATGAATTGAAACATCAATGGCTCTTCACCATAACCATGGTTTTGTGACATCTCATGCAGGAAAGCTCATAGTTCTCTTAAAAATGCACGCAAATTATCCCTATTCCCACAGTTCCTTTGAATATTGTTTTCAATAGAAACAGAGCTTGCTCTATAAAGCTATTTTTTCCTAGCATTTATAGAATAAATAGTTCATAAAATTATCTAAATCCATACTATTGTTGCGCTATTTATTAGCAACAGGGTATTCAATCATTTGTACTCTATTGATAAAATTTTGAAGAAACTGCATTGTTTGCTTTGCCATTTCTGATGCGCTAAATACAATTTTGCATCTATAAGTGCTCTGTCTAACATATATTTTAAGTAATGACAGTTGATCATTGAACTCCCACCTATCATACCAACGATTTCCAAACCAAAATGATCTTGCAAGCCCTAGAGCTCTGCTATTTATAAACTAATACAATCTTCCAGTAGATGAAATGTGTTTCTTCCATCAGAATTATCGCCATTTTAGCTCATGCACCCCAGTAAAAATAGCTTTTAGATAAGCCATAATGCCCTCCTAATTGCCATTATCGCTTACTAAATTAAGAGGAATTAAATTATAAGTTTTCTCCTGCCTCATCTATCTATTTCTTCCATCAATACTGAAATATATTTTTTATTTTACCAATATATGTACTTCATTACTGCTCATTTTGTGGTATTCTGTAAAAATATTTCTTTTTAATGTTATCATAAAAATCTTGAAGCAATTATATAAATTAAGCTATAGTTTTCTGCTTTCTTTTAAAAAAAGCAGATATAGTTTTTATCAAAAAAGCTTTTTTCTAGGCAATGTTCTATGTACATTCAAATAGAGCCCTAATGCTCTTTATTAAACCTTATAAAGTTCTTTGAAAATAATATTAATATTGTAATATAATCCTAAAAATAAAATCTGCCCTTTCCTTTTTCATCAAAAGCGGTAAGTAAATTACCGTATATCGCTTACATAAAGGGGAAAACGCAATGCTGAAAGAATTCAAAGAATTTGCCCTAAAAGGTAATATGATTGATCTTGCTATCGGTGTGATTATAGGGGGCGCTTTTGGTAGCTTGGTCAACTCAATTGTCAATGATATTTTTATGCCAATCATTGGACTGATTACAGGTGGAATTGATTTTTCTAATATGTTTATTCAACTTGCTGGTGAAAAACAAGCAACATTGAGTGCCGCCAAAGCAGCTGGAGCAACCATTAGCTATGGACACTTTATTACTTTACTTATCAATTTTCTCATTATTGCTTGGGTTCTTTTTTTATTCGTTAAAGCTATGAATAAAATCCGTAGAAAAGAAGAAGAAAGCCCAAAAAAAACGTCTTCAGAAGAACAACTTTTAACAGAAATTAGAGATCTTTTGGCTAAGAAAAAATAATTTTATACAAGATTTACATCATGGAACACGAGGAAAAAACATTTCCACAGTTGTTCCATGATTGGGTTTTGAGAACAATAAAAATTGTCCTCCTCTTTCTTCCACCATTGCTTTACACATTGGGAGGCCTAAGCCTGTTCCTATAAAAGCGCTATCACCAGATCGGCCATCTTTGCGCTCTACTTGACCATAAGGTTTCAGTGCCTGCACAATCTCTTCTTCGTTCATCCCTATACCATTATCACTCACTGAAATTTTTACACGTTCTTTTCTATAAGAAACGTGAACAATGATCTGTCCACCCAAAGGTGTAAAACGAATAGCATTGGAAAGAAGATTCCATATAATCTGGCGAAACACTTGTTGTGATACAGGAATAAATGGAACATGAGGTGGAGCAACAATACGCATGATAATGCCGTTCTGATTGGCTTGAGTTTCAAGAAAAGCTATCGTCGCACGTAAACAAGATATCACATCAAATGTTTCAGAAATAATGGAAGAATCAATCTGGTTATTGGAACCAGAATAATTTATCTTCGAGCACTCTAGTAATTGATTAATCAGCAATAATATATGTTTTCCAGAGGAAATAATATCGCGTAAATATCCACGATAGCGCTCATTTTCTATCGAACCAAAACGGCCTTCTCTCATAATTTCTGCAAAACCAATAAGAGCATTCAAAGGTGTTCGTATTTCATGAACAACCCCAACAATTTTATCCTCTTCTGCTTTTTTTCCTCCTGATGGAACTGTTTGTGTCCTATCACGCAACATAACAGCATAATTGCCTTGCTGTGCCAAAAATACAATCGTTATCAAAACGGTTATATTTTTATGATTTTTCGTCATTAAATCAGCTGTTTCTCTGCGATTTAAAACCTGATTTTTCCCCTCCACACGGATTGATTTAAAATATTTTTCAACAAAAAATCGGCTTTGCAAAGTAAATAATGAAGAGAGTGGCTGCCCTCGTAGTTCATTTATTTCATAACCCATTAATGCTAAGGCTGCCCTACTTGCTGATTGAATAAAGCCCTCTTCATCCAACCATAAAACACCATCTGTTGCTGTATCCAACAATGATAAAACTGCTGCGGGCTCTTTTATGAGAGCTTGTTCTATAGCATTTACCGGCAATGTTTGTGTATATGGTAACTGAATAGCTGTTTCTTCAACTAATTTTTTTTCTTTTACCGATGAATTCAATTCATCACGTAATTTCTCTGCAATTTCATGAAAAGCTGAACGTTCTATCTCCGTAAGACATGGCATTTCTGTTTCCAGCTTTTCATCTCTTTTTTCTTGGACTTTTTTTCGTATTTTTAAAACACCAAAGCCACGAAACCCCTTAAGCTGCTTTTTAACATCAAAAATTGGCAAAGCCGACAACTCAACATCAAGCCATTGTAAGCAACCATCAACAGGCCATTGAACAATCTCTTTACTCCAAGGCATAGCAGCTTCAATAAAATGACTGAGAACCAGATATCGATCATCATTAAATTGATGAGCAAGCTCATGAAAGCTACATCCTAAAATAGAGGAAGAGAGAGGACCAACAACTTCAGCTAGCTCTTTTGAGACTTCACAAAATAAACCATTATGATCGATTTCCCAAGTAAAAGGCCGAGGCAAAAGCTCTGGTGTAAAACGAAAAGCTCCTTGCTGACATTTTAATTCATTTGTATTTAACTTCAATTCATCTGCTTTTAATGGCATAACTAAAACTAAAAAGTGTTGGATTTACTCTCAAATAAATAATGCTAATTTGTTTACAATTACCTGTTCTGGTTAAAATAACTTGATATCTCATATCAATTGTCTGTAGCAAAATTTTGACTGTTTCATCAACAAAACAAGAATAAAAAGAATCCTCCAACTCCTGTTACTTATTCACCGATTATTGTAACAAATCTTGTTACAATAATGGTAACATCTCCCTCGCATAAATAGGACTCAAAAAGAATACACTTATTTTACGCATTCATGTGCCTGTTTTAAAAAGATATCTCCCAAGCTCCCCAAGCTTATTTTACGACGGCATCCGTAAATGGTGTAATGTAAAGGCCCCCATAACAGATAGCAAGGCATTGTACATTAAGCAAAGCATTGTACATTACATTTTTATGCTTATATAAAGAGCTGGTTAGGACCATCATTATACTAATTTTAACCCCTAATGTCACCAATAGTTCTTGGCATTTGAAGGCGTTCATAAGCGGCATTTTTATTTCTTTTTTTTAACTTTTTTACCCCTACATTATTATGATGCGCAAGAAAATCGTTTTATTTGTTTCAACAGAAACAAATTTGAAATGAAAAAATCTTACGATATTTGAAACTTTCATTCAATACTTATAATGATAAATTATTATTATAAATCAATAAATTGCATTATAAAAATAGAAATTAAAATTTCTTTTTCAAATAAAGTTTCTCGTAAGAACACCTTTCTTGTACCAATAATATCAAATAATAACAAATTTAGCATAGTGCTTTAAAGCACCCAATGCAACAAAACTTGCATATTGGATACTCTTCTTATGATGCTCTCCATAATCCCCAAAAGACCTTTCTTTCATCAGAACCGCTATAGGAAGAGAAAACAAAAAAATATACCACTGCATTATTTAACCAAAGAACTTTTCTGCAATCAGAAAAGAGAACAAAAATCATCTGTTCTCATACAAAGATTTGTTTAATTTCTTTACATTCCAGATCATCTAGAAATGTTAAAAATATCTCCCCTTTTGGTATCAGCAGTCAAAAGATCGCTTTTGCTTTATTACTCTCCACTCAATTTTTTAATATTATTATAAAAATAAATACATGGTCACATCTGCTTTGAAAAATAAAACAAGCATTCGCTATTTAAATAATAACTGTCAAACATTTTAAAAATCGCATATTTTAAATCGCACATTTTAATATGCTTTTTTATTTCCCTGCATTGAGTAAAATTTCACGTTTTCCCACATGATTAGCGGCTCCAACAATGCCTTTTTCTTCCATCCGCTCAACAAGAGAAGCTGCTTTATTATAGCCGATTGAAAGTCGGCGCTGAATATAAGATGTTGAACATTTTTTATCACGCATAACAATCTTTACAGCTTGATTATAAAGCTCCTCTCCCTCTTCATCAAAATTTTCTTCCTCAGAAACTTCAACCGTTGAATCGGCAGAAGCATCCTCTTTGTTATCATCTTCGTTATCTGTGACGGTTGCTAAATAATCAGGTTTTCCTTGCAGTTTAAGATGTGCAACAATGGATTCAACTTCTTCATCAGAGACAAACGGTCCATGAACGCGTACAATACGTCCCCCACCTGCCATATGAAGCATATCTCCTTGACCTAAAAGCGTTTCAGCACCTTGTTCACCTAGGATCGTACGACTGTCAATTTTTGATGTCACTTGAAAGGAAATGCGGGTAGGAAAGTTCGCTTTAATTGTCCCTGTGATAACATCAACAGAAGGGCGCTGCGTTGCCATAATAAGATGAATACCAGCCGCACGCGCCATTTGTGCTAAGCGCTGAATGGCATTCTCTATTTCTTTCCCTGCCACCATCATGAGATCAGCCATCTCATCAACAATCACAACAATATAAGGAAGCTGCGTCAGATCCATGGCTTCTTCATGATAAAGCATTTCCCCTGTTTCCTTATCAAAACCCGACTGTACAGTACACATGATCGTTTCACCTTTTTGAGCCGCAAGTGCAACACGTGCATTAAAACCATCAATATTACGTACACCTAACTTAGCCATTTTGCGATAACGCTCTTCCATTTCACGAACCGCCCATTTTAAAGCTGTTACTGCTTTTTTAGGATCTGTTACAACAGGTGTTAAAAGATGTGGAATGCCATCATAAACAGAGAGCTCTAGCATTTTAGGATCAACCATGATCAAACGACACTGTTTTGGTGTCATACGATAAAGAATCGACAAAATCATTGTATTAATTGCTACAGACTTTCCTGATCCTGTTGTTCCTGCAACCAATAAATGAGGCATTTTTGCTAATTCTACAATGACCGGCTCACCACTAATCCCTTTCCCCAAAGCAAGAGCAAGTTTAAATTCACTTTCACGAAAAGAACGTGTTTGAATTAATTCCCGTAGATAAACGGTTTCACGAACCGCGTTGGGTAACTCAATCCCAATAACATTCCGTCCAGGAATGACAGCAACGCGTGTAGAAATAGCAGACATAGAACGCGCAATATCATCAGAAAGATTAATAACGCGCGATGACTTTACACCCGCAGCAGGCTCAAATTCATACATTGTAACCACTGGACCTGGATGTACATGGATAACTTCACCCTTAATGCCAAAATCTTCCAAAACACTTTCCAAAAACCCAGCACCGCGTTCCAATGTTTCCTGAGGAATCATCGTACCTTCATGAAAAACAGGTTCCTGTAATAAATTGATTGGAGGAAACTCATAAGCATCACTGTCAATAGATTGAATATTTTGCATAAAAGCAGAATCATAATTGCTTAATGGCACGCGGGCAGATTGCAATATTTTCGTTTTACCGTTTGCTTGCATCACAGACAAATCTTTTAAATTTGGTGTGACATTCTTTGTTATGCAATCGACAATATTATTGGTTTTTTTCGTCTCTATACTAGACTCAGCGTCGCTTAGTGCCTCAGTATCGTTTAACGCCCTTGCATTACTTAACGTATGAGCGGAATCTTCAACAGAAAGCTTAGAATGACATTCTTTAGTAATATCATTATTTGTATGCATTAAATCAGAAATTTGCTCAACGCCTCGCATTCTTTCCGCTGGAGATTCCGATGTAATGGAATCATAGAGTTGCGGAAAGCGGTATTCAAGAACACGGTAAAGAGCAGTTATTGACTCATCAAAGACAGAAGGAATATCGGATGTAATTTTATTTGTCGTGTCAATCGATGTTTGATCCTCTTTTGAAGTTTGAGTATCCATATGTTCAAATATCAAAGATACGCATTCAAAAAATGCATCATCGGAAAGATGCCACGCAGGATTCATTTTTTGTAGCACATTTTCTACTTGTAATTTATGCTCTTGTTTACCCTCCTCAAGAGGGATATTTTCTGATGGTATACGAGTAACTTGTCGTGACAACTGCTTCAAAACTGTTGAATGACAAACCGACGTTTTATTTTCTATTGATTGAGGATTAATGACTTTTTTTGTCGATGAAACGCTTGTTGTTTTCTTGTTACAACGTACAATATCTGTATCTGTAATTTTTTTTTGATCTTGCTTCGTAAAAATTTTAAACTGCTTTGCAAAAACTGGATCTGTTTCTATACGACGACGCAAAATCTCAACTTCTGGGGTTCGCGTGAAACGGACATTTTTTCCGAGGGTAAATGCCTTTTTCCATACTTCCGGATAAGGAAATATCTCAGTAATCTTAACAGATAAATCTTCTCTTGATGCACCTTTCGTACCATCATCAGAAAAAGAAGGCGTAGAAATAGATTTTGTTTTCGAATTATGCATGGCACCCAACAAATTTATAGCAATGAGAAAAATAACCTTTTCAAAAAGAATTCGTAGAAACTATCATACGAAGGTTAATAACCTTTTGCTGATGGTTACTTTTTAATGAAAAAAAATAATGCCATAATGCATATTCATAATCTCTCTTCTGCATATTTACGATATAAATTGTCTCGTTTATGATGTCATAGAGCTCGTATTTCATTTTTTTTGAAGAAAACTTCAGGATAAAAAAGCTTCAAGAAAATTATCTATAGCTCTCTTTCTCTCTCATTTCATAAAAGCAATTAGTCCTAATAATACAAATGGGTATATAAGCATTGCTCTGTTGAATTCTCCATGCTCAGTTATCATGATACAATCTAATTTCTCGCGTTTTTATAAGATTACCCTTGTTATCCTCGTTTAAAACGGCTTAGACTAAGATAATCATAATTAAATAAACACAAATAGAAAAAAGGGAGTGAATTATGTTTAATAAACGGAAATTTTATATCAATGGTCTATGGGAGGACCCAAGCACTCCTCACGATTTTGACGTCATTAATCCATCAACAGAAGAGGCTTGTGCTGTCATTAGCCTTGGAAGTACAGAAGATGCCGATAAAGCAATTAACGCAGCTAAAGAAGCGTTTCAAAAATGGAAAACAACGTCACCAAGTGAGCGTCTTGGGTTCGTTGAAAAAATTCTAAATATCTATGAAAAACGCTCTAAAGAGATGGCAAAAACCATTTCAATGGAAATGGGAGCACCTATTGATATGGCACTTAATGCGCAAACCGCAACTGGCAGTTCCCACATTCGCAATTTTATCGAAGCTTATAAAGAGTTCTCGTTTCAAGAAACTTTAATAAAGGGAAATGAACAAGCAATTCTTCACTACGACCCTATCGGCGTCGTAGGATTAATTACGCCATGGAATTGGCCCATGAATCAAGTAACTCTTAAAGTTATCCCTGCTCTCTTGGCTGGCTGTACCATGGTATTAAAGCCCTCTGAAATTGCGCCTCTTTCTGCTATGCTTTTTGCTGAATTTTTAGATGAAGCTGCGCTCCCTGCCGGTGTTTTTAATTTAATCAATGGTGATGGTACAACTGTCGGCTCTTACCTCTCAGCACATCCAGATCTAGAAATGATTAGCTTTACTGGTTCAACTAGAGCAGGAAAAGATATTTCTAAAAATGCTAGCGCTACTTTAAAAAGAGTCTGTCTGGAACTTGGGGGAAAAGGAGCGAATATTATCTTTGCTGATTCCGACTCAGATGCTATTCAACGTGGTGTGCGACATTGCTTTTATAATAGTGGACAAAGCTGTAATGCACCCACTCGTATGCTTGTGGAACAAAGCATCTATGACAAAGCCATAAAAATAGCTAAAGATATTGCAGAAACAACAAAAGTAGGACCAAATTGCCAAGAAGGAAATCATATTGGTCCCGTCGTTTCAAAAAAACAATATGATAAAATTCAAGATCTTATCCAATCGGGAATTGATGATGGTGCAACTCTTGTTGCAGGCGGAACTGGTTTACCAAGAGGAATTGAACGCGGTTATTATGTCCGTCCAACAGTCTTTGCTGATGTAAAACCTCATATGCGTATTTTCAAAGAAGAAATCTTTGGTCCAGTTCTCTCGATTCTTGCTTTTAATACAGAAGAAGAAGCTGTCGCTTTAACGAATGACACTGAGTATGGTCTTACAAACTATATTCAATCACAAGATCGCAACAAATGTCGTCGTATTGCGGCACAAGTACGCTCTGGTATGGTAGAAGTTAACGGGCATGGATTACCCAGTGGAAGCTATTTTGGAGGTGTAAAATTTTCTGGACGCGCCCGTGAAGGGGGACATTGGGGAATTAAAGAATTCCTCGATAGTAAAGCAATTTCGTACTGGTAAAATCTTATTAAAAACTTAATAGGAATCGTATGGTAATACAAAAAATAACGGATGAAGGTGCTCTTGGGCAACGTCTTGATCAGTGGCTAGCAAAACAATATCATAATGTGTTCTCACGTTCACGTTTGCAAACCCTCATCCGTGAAGGCTATCTTAAAATTGATGGTCAATTCATAAAAGAACCAAAAACAAAATTAAGACCTAAGCAAATAATTGAATTGGCAATGCCTGACCTTCGTGATGCAGAACCTAGTGCTGAAGCTATTGCATTGGACATCCTTTTTGAAGATGATCATATCATTGTTATTAACAAACCAGCAGGTCTTGTTGTTCATCCTGGCAATGGAAATTGGACCGGTACGTTGGTTAATGCCCTTATTTATCACTGTGGTAATAGTTTATCTGGTATAGGTGGTGTTAAACGCCCTGGCATTGTCCATCGTCTCGATAAAAATACAAGTGGTGTTATGGTTGTTGCAAAAAATGATCTGGCTCATAAAAGTCTCAGTGCTCAATTTTCTGATCATGGACGTACCTGTGCATTAGATCGACGCTATCATGCCTTGATTTGGGGGACACCTCACCGCAATGTTTGGACAATTGATGCATCACTTGGCCGTTCGCCCCACAACCGAACAAAGCAAGCTGTTATCCATAACCAAAACCCTTATGCTCGTCATGCTGTTACACATTTTTCTTTGCTAGAAAAATATGGCTCTCATGCAGACTCAACATCTTTTGCTAGCCTTCTGGAATGTCGCTTGGAAACTGGACGCACCCATCAAATCCGTGTTCATATGGCTCATATTGGGCATCCACTCATAGGCGATACAGTTTATGGAAACGCCTTTAAAACAAAATCAAACGCATTCAACCCCACTATTAGAAATGCAATCGATCAACTCAACAGACAGGCACTTCATGCCGCAAGTCTCACTTTTGAACACCCTTCTACCGGTAAAGTTATGTCGTTTTCCGCACCACTACCTCAAGATATGGCTAAACTTATTAAGCATTTTAAAAAAATGAATTGAAACTTTTCTCCTTCTCAAGATTTCACAATAAAATATCTTTTTTTGAACAAAATTGAAAAATATGCTAAAGTGAATGTACACAGGTGTTACTATCTGAAACATAGAATTTGCCTTATCAGGGAATTCAGACAAAAGGAGGGTGCTATTATGGCCCATATGAATTTGTTATCAGTAACCGCAGGCGATGGTGGATTAAACCGTTATTTGGAAGAAGTACGTCGTTTTCCAATGCTTGATCCAAAAGAAGAATATATGTTAGCTCAACGTTACCGTGAGCATAATGATTTAAAAGCAGCGCATAGGCTAGTAACCAGTCATTTGCGTCTTGTAGCTAAAATCGCGATGGGATATCGCGGCTATGGACTCCCCATTGGGGAAGTCATTTCAGAAGGCAATGTTGGACTCATGCAAGCTGTTAAGCGTTTTGAGCCAGAACGTGGTTTTCGTCTTGCAACCTATGCAATATGGTGGATTAAAGCATCAATCCAAGAATATGTATTGCGGTCTTGGAGTTTGGTGAAGATGGGGACAACAGCTAATCAAAAGCGCTTGTTTTTTAACCTTCGTAAATTAAAAAGTAAACTTCAAGCACTTGATAACGGTGATCTCAATGCAGAACAAGTAAAAGAAATTGCAACTCAGTTGAATGTCTCAGAAGATGAAGTTATATCAATGAACCGCCGACTTGGTGGTGACACTTCACTCAACGCACCCCTTCGTACAAAAGAAGGGGAAAATAGCGAGTTGCAAGATTGGTTGGTGGATGAATCTAACGATCAAGAGCAAGTTTTAATTGAAAAAAGTGAATTGGAGAATCGTCGTTCCATGCTTATAAATGCCATGGACAATCTCAATGAACGTGAAAAACGTATATTCAAAGCACGTCGTTTAAATGATATACCATTAACTCTAGAAGAACTCTCTGGTGAATTTAACATTAGTCGAGAACGAGTAAGGCAAATTGAAATGCGTGCATTTGAAAAAGTGCAAAATTCTATCAGAGATTCCGCTTTATCTCAAAGTCAAGTATAATACTTTAGAATTAGGTATGAAGCCAATTGTTTGCGCATTTTTAAAGTAGAAATGAGAAAAGCGTATATTGGCTTTGTACTTGTAAATTAGTCTGTAGAATCCTTTGAGTTATAGTACAATTTTATTAAGCGTGTTTGATATAACTAATAAAAATCAATATCGAGAAATAACCTTTTATTTTATTTGCATCTATGTTTTATTTTTCTGATCAAGAACTGTTAACTTATCTTGTTGTGCAAGCCATTGTCCAATAACTTTATTGAAAATAGACTCACCTGTTGGTCCTTTTGCAAAAGTTAATTCATTTATACGTCCGTTTTTATCCGTTAACACTAAACGCACCCAATCTAATTCTCGCATCAATTGCAAATTTCGATCAAGAAATGGATGATTACCACTCAATGCAACAAGAAAAAAATCATCGTTAATTTTTGTAGAAATAGTTCTTACTAAAGGCTGCCCAATAGATTGTTCACTTGCTTTAAAGGTTAATGCTTGAACACTGCTTATAGCTTTCCCTGAGAATTTATCAGAAAGAATAAAAATAAGATCCATAATATATGCAGCAGGAAATGACCGATCGGTATTGCGACGTAAAATTAACCGTAATGATAGCCCTTCATCAGGAATTGTTATATCACCTTGTATGGCTGTTTCTTCTGGAGCCCCCTTCACATAAGACTCCTTTATAAGCGTCCAGCGAACACTTCCGGTTGCTATCTTTTCTGCATCATAATTTGTACGTGCTTGATAAAAAACAGCTTCACCTAATTTATCAAGAGATTGCAAATTGCTGGAAACAACGGTTGAGACTCCTTCTTCATCCGAAGAATCTGTCGCTTGTTTTAAACCGACATCAATTTCACTCCCATCCTCTAATAAACGTTGTGTTAACTTTCTCTTAACCGAAAGTGCCTTTGGTACTTCGTGAGAAACTTGAAGATTTTCTCCTAACACTTGATGATCATTTGATACAAATACACGCCCACCAATAAAAAAAATACCAATAGTAAAAACAGCAAAACTAACAACAGAAACAGCACTTATCACAATACGCCTTTGCACCAATGATTTATTAGCACGACGTAAAGCCTGAGAAAAAATATGCGAAACAATATGAGGATTATCTTCTTGCGACGAAGAAATCTTTAACTCACAGCTATTAACATGCTGAGAAGGTACATCAGCCTCCATATTAACAGGCTCTGCATCTGGTATATCTGATACCCAAGGCTCATCAAATAACTTGCTATCCTTTGGATGTGTAACAAAATCCTGCTTTCTTTTTATGTCTACCACTGAAAATTCATTATTCTTTGGTAATATAGTTTTTTTTGTATATTTCTTATCTTCGTTTATATTTGTGGGATCCCATCCAATAACTGAAGAAAGCAACTTCTTTTCAACTGCTAAATATTCTTCTTCAACAGTTGCAATAGCACTATGAAGAATCTTTCTTTGTTCATCTGCTATTGCTTGTGGTATTTTTGCTGTTACAAATTGATATTCTAGTGTTTCGATAGCCCGTTTATAAATTCGCTTACGCACTTGTGATGTAACATTATTTTGTGCATTAATTGCCTTTTTTAAGATTCCAACGAAATCTACCATTTCCTCTATAATCTCTCTTAAACTAAGCAAAGAACCCCTAGAACTCAGGCTAAAACAGCTTTATTTTAGGCTCATAAGTTTATTGTCATTTATATTGGTACAACTATTGTCATAGTGTAAAATGAATATGAAAAATAAACAATGTCATTTTACACCTTTCTTTCACGCACTCTTAAAAGCTCTTTTTGTTAAAAGATATAGAAGTGAACAAAAGATCTATATGGAAACCTAAAAATAATAATCAATTTGCAAAAGGATCTGTAATAAGAATAGTATCTTCGCGTTCTGGACTCGTAGATAATAAAGCCACTTTTGTGTTAATCAGTTCTTCAATATAGCGTATATATTTAACAGCCTGCATTGGTAAATCTTCCCACCTCAATACATGGGCTGTTTTTTCCTTCCAACCTTCTAATGTTTCATAAATAGGCTTCACACGGGCTTGGGCTCCCATGGAAGAAGGTAAATAATCAATCCTTCTACCATCAAGCTCGTAACCAATACAAACTTTTATTTCATCCAAACCATCCAAAACATCAAGTTTTGTCAATGCTATACCTTGAACACCGCAAACTACTACCATCTGACGGACTAAAACAGCATCAAACCAACCACATCGACGCTTTCGACCCGTTACAACACCAAATTCATGCCCACGCACTCCCAGAAATTCACCAATATCATTTATCTGCTCTGTAGGAAAAGGCCCTTCTCCAACACGTGTGGTATACGCTTTTGCAATACCCAAAACATAATGAATTGCACTAGGTCCCATCCCTGAACCTGTACATGCCTGCCCAGCAACTGTATTCGATGATGTTACGTACGGATAAGTTCCAAAATCATTATCGAGTAAAGCACCTTGCGCACCTTCAAAAAGAATGTGTTTCCCTCCTCGATAACCTTCATCTAAAAGACGCCACGTACAATCCATAAAGGGCAAAACTTTATCCGCAACTTGCATCAATTCATCATAAAGCGCTTGAGAATCAATCTCTGCAACACCCATCCCACGACGCAAAGCATTATGATGCCTCAAAAGCCGCTCAATCTTAGCCATGAGTGTATCTTTTTCTGCTAAATCCATCACTCGGATAGCACGACGTCCCACCTTATCTTCATAAGCCGGTCCAATACCACGCTTTGTTGTACCAATCTTTAAACCAGATAAACCGCTTTCTCGAATTGCATCAAGATCACGATGCAAAGAAAGAATCAAAGGAGCATTTTCAGCAATACGTAAAATTTCCGGTGTGATTTTCACGCCCTGATCACGTAGTTTTTTTAACTCTGCTACAAAATGATGGGGATCAACTACAACACCATTCCCAATAATTGATAACTTCCCACGAACTAAACCCGATGGTAAAAGTGATAATTTATAACTAACTCCATCAATAACCAATGTGTGGCCAGCATTATGCCCCCCCTGATATCTCACCACGATATCTGCTCGCTCAGACAACCAATCTACAATTTTACCTTTGCCTTCATCACCCCATTGTGTACCGACAACAACTACATTGGCCATAACTTTCTCCGTCGTGTTTAGTCAAAAAAACCAGCATTCAAAAACAAACACTTCTTTATAACGAAACCTTAGAGCAAGTGCGACTCCTCATTTCAGATTTTTCTCAATCTTCAAGTGATTAAATTTTCAAATTTATGATAATAAAGATAAGCAAATACCAAAATATTTTAAATCTGTCATTTTTGCTACAAAAAGTAAAAAAATAGAGATTTTAATTTGTGCGTATCCAACACCTGACAGAGCATTTATTCCTCCTCTTAATCTTTTACAATTCATGTAATATTTAGAGGCTGTTTGTCTGATACAAGAATACGAAAGATCATCATAATCTCTCGTATCCTTTTTCTGTTTAAAAACACCCTGTGAAAATCACCAGTAATTATTTAAAGCTGTGCTTTTTCAACTTGGAACGCCCACTCAAGCCATTGTGTTAAAATTTCAAGATCGGAAGCCTCAATTGTTATACCCGCCCAAATTCGAAGCCCCGGAGGAGCATCGCGATACGAACC
Organism: Bartonella sp. MF74HXZ; assembly: GCF_042194445.1. Classification (NCBI taxonomy): domain Bacteria; kingdom Pseudomonadati; phylum Pseudomonadota; class Alphaproteobacteria; order Hyphomicrobiales; family Bartonellaceae; genus Bartonella; species Bartonella sp. MF74HXZ. Next base: position 363,814 of record NZ_JBHIMW010000001.1, read on the forward strand.
AATATCATAAGCAACTCCTTCCTCATCAAGACGTTTCACAACCGCTTTTATGAAAGATACTCGCTTTTCCGTATCCAAAGCAGTAATCACTGGATCCACAATATCTAAACAAATAGCGGTGTTAGAACGCACTTCAGGATCTTTTGCCAAATATTCTAACCATGGTGTTTTGCGAACAAAAGCATCAAGTACAGAAAAGTTTTTCTCCACCCGTGCTCTTAATGCCGCTGCACCTCCTAGAGATTTTGCCCACTTCAACCCATCAAGAAAATCCTCAACACAAAGCATAGAAGGTGTATTGATTATCTTTCCTTTAAAAATATCTTCGTTCAATTTTCCATTTTTTGTCATATAGAAAAGTTGAGGCATAGGCCAAGCTGGAACATAATTCTCAAGCCTCTCAACAGCACGAGGACTTAAAATCACCATACCATGCGCAGCCTCACCTCCCAAAACTTTCTGCCATGAAAAAGTAACAACATCTAATTTTGAAAAATCAAGATATTGCGCAAAAGCTGCAGATGTTGCATCACAAATGGTCAATCCAGCCCGCTCATGGGGAATGAAATCTGCATTAGGAATACGCACACCAGAAGTTGTCCCATTCCATGTAAAAACAACATCACGATCAAAGTCAAGTTGTGTTAAATCTGGTATTTCACCATAAGGAGCTTCAAAACGACGCACATCAGAAAGCTTTAATTGCTCGACAACATCTTTATTCCACCCAAATCCAAAACTTTCCCACGCCGCCATATCAATGCCACGCTCACCTAATAGAGACCATAGAGCAGCCTCAACAGCACCGGTATCTGAACCTGGCATAATTCCTATACGATGATCAGAAGGAACCTCAAGAATCTCACGGGTTAAATTAATAACTTCAGCAAGTTTTAATTCTGCTTCTCTAGATCTATGTGAACGCCCAACTAATGCATTTTTAAGAACATCAAGAGTCCAACCAGGCCGTTTGCTACAAGGACCTGAAGAAAAATTAGTATTATTGGGACGACTGCTTGGTTTTTGTAACATTATCATTATTTCTCCCCTTTTAGATGTTTTTTTCTTTATAAAGAAAAACAAATTATTATAAAGACTAATCAATAATCTTTTTAGAAAAAAGTCAAAATACTTTCTATTATTTCGTATGCTTAAAATTCACGGAAACTTTATCAAAAAACCTTTCTTAATCATGCTTCTCGATTGATTCTTTTAATTTTTTGTATCATCACCACGATAAGACAGCATTCTACTAACAATACACTAACGCATCCAATATGCCTATCAAATTTATTTTATGATAAAGATTCATTGATAACTCTCTAGAATAGGGAGATAAACTTATTAAAAAATCAATTATTTTTCTTTTGATGACTGGACAGAGAAAATTTTAATGTTATAACCGCAAGCGCTTTATATTTTTTATGAAGCATGCCCAGATAGCTCAGTTGGTAGAGCAGCGGACTGAAAATCCGCGTGTCCGTGGTTCGAATCCGCGTCTGGGCACCACTTTTTATTTTTCCTTATTTAGTATCTTGTTTTATTATATTTTTTAAACATGATGGATTCGTAAATAAAGGTTAGGGAATAGGATTTTGTGACATGCCTCTCAAGTATTGCGAATCAGTTTTTTTAAAGGGCATAATCGACTTCTTAATTAAATAAATCTGAATGCGTATCTGTCCTATCAAAATGGACACGCTTTTCATCAACTATATAAATTAATAACCAATCGGGTTCTATATGAAGATCTCGATGAGACTTCTAGTTTCCTTGTAATATATGATCATTTAAAATAGATAGCAATTGCTTCTTATGAATTAGAAGTTACATAACTTCTGTGAACTTTCGCATATCTTTTCCACGCTTTTTTGCTCATTTTACATCCTTTTTAAACTTTCCTGAATAACTCACTGAACGCATAATCAGATATCCAGTTGCTTAATAAAATCAGCAATATTTTCAGCATAAAAAACATCTTCATTGCTATCGCTTTTATGAAAAATTTCAAGCGTTTCTTTATTGAGTATCTTATTATTTTCAACGTACACACGAATAAGATCACGTAAAATTTGAGATGCTGGACGGTGTTTTATTTCAGCTATAGCCATAAATGCGCTTTTTAGATTCATATCTACTTTAGCTGCTATAAGTCAATTTTTTCACTCATAATATTTCCTCTTTAAGAATTTTAATGATTAACATTATTTAGCTTAGTTAAAAAAATTAACTTAGTTAAACATAGTGTTACTTATCATTAATATTAATTTCTTTTCTTAAAGAAAAAGTTTTTCAACTTTTTGTTAGCCACTTTTTGAGGTGTGAGAAGCTATTCTCTACGGCGTCCACGAAACGGGAAAAATCTATTACAAACATAAAGACAATAAAGGCAATCAATTTCATGATGCGTGACATCATCTTTAAACCTTGATAGGTTTCTATCATCT
>NZ_JBHIMW010000010.1:0-54111 GCF_042194445.1 Bartonella sp. MF74HXZ
CTTCAAGATCTTCGTCAAAAGACATCCTTCCACGCCCTGGAACGCGGTAAAAGAGGTACCTACCCCCATTCTCACCATCATGATAAAAGCGAAAACATACCCCTTTATTGATCACAATACCTTTTCTATTTGTCGGATCGGCTTCCAGAATCCTGTCAGGTTGATGAAAACGCACATCCTCTAAAAAACTAGTGGAAAGAGAACCTACCTTACCTTGAAGTTCAGAAAGACTGTCACTGTTCCTCTGTGCCTTCTCTTGAACTTCTGTCAATGCACTCTTAACACACCAGAAGAACTGTGAAAAGAAGCTGATAGTTTATATTTATTGGTGTAAACTCTGATGCGTATATCCATATTTTATCTCACAGCCAGAAAAAAAATCCCGTATCATATTTAACTGAAATGTATTCTCGTACTTTTTTCTATTTTCAAAATTAACTAAAATGAACTCGGGAGTAGCGATACATATTAGAGCTAACACTTCTGCCAAATCGAATCTCTCCGATAAAGTAATCGTCACACTATATGGTACGCTATATTTTTTCATACATTCTATGTTACGCACCCACGTTTGTTTATATTTTTTACTGTCTAGATTTCTTATCTCTGAAATAACATCTGTGCCTATTTGTATCCCTAAAAAGAACGGATTACTCTTTAATAGCTTCAAATATGGTTGAATATAGATATGCCCCCCTGTTGCAATCCGAAAATATTTTTTACAAATGAGACACATACAAGTATATTTATGAAGTAAATCATAATCGAGCTCAAAAGGCTCTCCACCAGAAAGAATAATAAAATCAGATTTTATGTCATTTATTGTATATAAAGATTCAGGCAACGCGTCATCTCTCACCATACATTCCATCGAATACGGACAATGATTGCAGCCCGCACTGCAATTTTTATTACAAATTACAATATTATCGCCCATGAAATTTCTTATTCAAGTTCATATAATCCAATACTAATTGTTTCATGAAAATATTTTGGTATAGACAAAGATCAGAAATTTTTTTAGCCACAAACGCTTTTATCATTGGTAAAGCTTCATCCTTTGATATAGACAGCAAATGAGAAATATAGTCTATCCGTTCTTCTAAATTGAGAGATAATCTTGGACTGGTGAAAAATGTTAAGATATCCAATTCCGGACTGGCTTCTTGACATAAATCCCAATCCACTACCATAAAAGAACTATCAGAAGTAACAATGATATTATCAGGATGTAAATCTCCATGTGATAAGATTATATTCTTGCTTAATCGATCTTGAAAGATCTTATTGATTTGATCAATAATCGCCTTTTGATGTAGCAAATCCATTTGGCTCAATACAGTACCTCGGATAAACTCCCATTCGACTACTTCATCGCAAAGTGTTATCAAATTTGGTGCAGGATAGAGACTTTGTCGAAAAGAGCCATCCTTGATGTTTTCATTAATGCACGATGCTTCCGGATAAATTTGCCCATAGCAAAACTCTTGATGCTTGCGTTTCAAGAAATGTTGTTTTGACGATTGTGCATTTTCAGGCTGTAACCAAATGATTTCTTGTTTTCTGACAAAAATAATTAAAGCAGACACCCCAAAAATCACAGCCATAATCACTGCCAACCACAAATTAGCTTGCCGGAATGTTGAAAAAACATGACCGTATAAAAAACTGAATGCAAAGGATACAACAGCTGTAATAATGGCTGTAAATGATAAAACAGTCGCGATAGCTTTGGGATCAATCAGTGAATTTATAAGAAGAGACGACAGATAAGATCGATAAGCAGACTTAAAAACACATAGCAGTAAAAATCCTAATATAAGAGCCGCAATGATTTGAAATGACATGAGAAAAAAAGCAATGGTTACCATACAACCAATCATTAAGACGGGAAAAATAGGATTTTGAAACTTTGAAAAATACTTCTGAAACAATATATTGGAACTTGCTGAACAAAAATTCCCAATGATAAAAATAATCGAAACCAAAATAGCAGGTTGAAATGGCAAAAAATCAGAAAATGCGATAGAAACAGTTCGATTATTAACCAAAATAGCAAAAGCTGAAACTGCACTTAAAAAAATAAGAGTGAAGCGATAGGGATTTTTGACTTCTTTACCGCTGGCGCACATAACTGTGAAAATATTCGGATGAGCGTTGATATGAAAACTATCTAATCCCTTCGTCAGTTTTGAAAACATAAAAATAGCAAAAATTAATGAAAGGACTTGAAAAATCAAAGGCAATGCAGGATGCACATAATAAAGTATTCCCCCTAAAAAAATAAGTACCGTTGTCACACTATAGGTAACAGCAGCCACTTCGGACTTAACGGAAAACAGTGTGCGATGCTTTGGTACTACAGAGAAGAGTAAACTATCTTCCGCACCTGAGAAACAAGCGGTTGCTAATGTAATACACAACAAATAAGTGGCGTAAGCAAAATATGCATAATTCATAAAAAGAGCTAAAAAACCGCAAAGAAAGAAAAACAGCCCAGTATAAATAACGCGCTTACTTCCATAAACATCTGATAATAAACCCAAGGGGACTTCTAAGATCAAAGGAAGCAATAAAAAATAACTACCGATTAAAACAATATCCGCTTGCGACAAATGCAATTTTTCCGACAAAAAAAGTGGTAAAACAGCAACCACTAGAGCAGTAGACTTGCTAACACTATAAATCTTAAATTGCTTAACCTTATCCACAAAATACCTTCCCACGACATCCGCTACATGCGCCAGATTCTTTCAAAGATTTTTAAACGCTTTGAGCAGACCAATCTATTGCCTCATAATTTTGTAGGTTCCCAAAAGCTTCTGAATAAAAGCAATTTTTTAAATCTCCATTAGTCCAATATCAAGGATGAAAATGGAAATAAACACATTAACGGCGACGAAACGTACGTAGAATTTTCGCCTAAGTAATAATTAATACAATTTACAAAATTTTGTGACGTCCATGAGATTTTCCTTTCTTGGAACTTTTTATCTATATAAATCTGTAGGGGGATTCTTTCCTTGATAATTCATCTCTCAAATGAAAAAGTGAGGCGTTTGGCGGAAGAGTTTTGTTTCTTAAAGCCTTAGATCGATCCTTTGTATTATTTTTTCTAGAAAAACTAAATGACGACGTATCGAGCGGGCTGAATCCGATATAATCGACATCTTTGCTTATACAAAATTAGATGTTGATTTACAAGCTGCTGTAGAAAAAGCACGTTCTCTCTTAGGAAAACAACTCCATAAAGCACAAAATATACCAGCTATGGATTGGAGAGACATTCCCGCTTTTTATAAAACACTTTGCCAAACAACAACCGTGACACAACTGGCTTTGCGTTTGCTTATCCTTACAGGGGTTCGTACCAATCCCATACGTCATATTCGTGAAAATCAGATTGATGGGGATATATGGACCATTCCTGCTGAGAGTATGAAAGGAAAGCGTGATACGACAAAAGAATTTCGCGTTCCTTTATCAACAGAAGCATTAAAAATTCTAAAACAAGCACGCGGGCTTTCTCGTAATGATTTCTTCTTTTCTGCAACCGGTCGGAATCCCCTTGCTGAAAAGTGTATGTCAATTTATATGAAAAAAAATAAACTTGAATCCTGCCCCCATGGATTTCGCTCTAGTTTACGCAATTGGCTTGCTGAAACAACCGATGCCCCCTATGAGGTCGCTGAAACCATTTTAAGTCATACGGTCGGAGGGCAAGTAGAGCGTGCCTATCGTCGTACTGACTATCTAGAACAGCGCCGTGTTTATATGGATAAATGGGCGGCATATGTCACGGGTCAATCTTAAGATATGGGGTGAATAACCCCATTATCTGTGGATAACTTTAGCTCTCTTCTCTCTCATTCTTTCTCAATAAGACTCATAAATTATTACATCACAAATTATATGATAAAATATTGTTTTCTATAAATAAAATACCTTCAAAAATAAACAAAAATGTGGTTAATAAATGGGCATGATTTGTTTCTATTTTTTGAAAATGAAAGGATTTTAGTATGACAGAAAATGATATTCTTTTAACAGACCGTGAAAGTGCAAAATTGCTTCATATGAGTGTCTCAACTTTCCGCCGTCATGTAACCAATGGCTCTCTCCCAAAACCTTTAAAATTTGGTTTTTTATCCCGTTGGTTACAATCAGATCTCTTGAATGTCATCGAGCAAGCAAAACAGCAACGTCAAAGTGACGCGGCATAAAAAAACCTTGTCACGTAAGGACGGACAAGGCTTTCTCAAACTCATCACCCTAGAGATAGCACAATCCGTCCTATGACGCAACGTTATAGGATTTAAAATGATGTGTTCTTTTAAGAATGCGCAGGGCATTACACGTGCCTTGCGCGGGGTTTGGCATGGGCGTTATGGAACAGCCCGTTGCCCTGCTCATGATGATAGGCTGCCTAGTTTATCTATTTCTAATGGAAATGATGGGCGTCTTTTACTCACTTGTTATGCTGGCTGCTCTTTTAGAGAGATCATACAAGCGCTCATAAGAATTGGGTTGCTTGGAAAACAAGCCTTTTTTGATAAAGCCTATGATCACACGCTCTCTTTCTCAAAACAGTTTTGTGCTGATCTCAAACGAGCAAAACAGAAAGCAGAGAGAGCAAAAGCAATTTGGCAACAAAGCCAACCAATCAAAAATACTTTAGCAGAAACCTATTTACGTATGCGGGGTATTACATGTGATTTGCCTACAGATTTACGCTTTTACGACAAATGTCTACACCCCTCTGGGGGTACATTGCCCGCGTTGATTGCTCTTGTTAAGGGGGCTGGTTCCTTTGCCATTCATAGAACCTTTTTAAAAGACAATGGCTGCAAAACAGATCAAAAACCAGCCAAAGCCATGTTGGGTTCTATCACGGGTGGTGGGGTGCAATTAAGTCAAGCCAATCCAAAACATCTGGTCATTTGTGAGGGCATTGAAACCGGTCTGGCTCTGCTGTCTGGGTTGTTATCAGAGCCCGTTGATTTATGGGCGTCCCTTTCAACCCATGGCATGATGCATGTGAATTTACCTCCTACAAAAGGGCGTCTGACAATTGCAATGGATGGCGATGAGGCTGGTCGTAAAGCAGGTTTTACCCTCGCTGCACGTGCCTATAGACAAGGCTTTGAGGTCTTTATGATGCAAGCTCCAAAAGGAACTGATTTTAATAACGTATTACTTTCTTAAAAGAGGGAAACTATGAAAGATAGTAATTTACAAAACAATAATGAAAATACTCCCGTCAATGATAACGATAATGTCTCTTTAAACGAAAATACTTGTTTAAAAGCCATTTCTTATGAACAAGCCTTGCAACAAAATGGTTAGGGGCAATTAAAAAACCGATTGCTACGGCTCTCTTACCCGTCGAGCCTTTTAAAATATTCCTGCTTCCAACGCCGTTAATAAACTATGTTTATGACGTTGCTGATATTCAACAATCTTCTATCGATTTTGTTGCTGTTTCTGCTTTATGTGGATTGTCTGCTGTCATTGGAAATGGCGTGCGGGTTGCTCCAAAACAACACGCCAATTGGAAAATTGTTCCTAATCTCTGGGGTGCCATGGTGGGGGAACATTCAAACTATGAAAACAGATACCATGGAAGCTGCTTTAGCACCTCTCGATGTTTTTCAGGAGGAATGGCATCAAAAATGGTTAAAGAAGAAAAAACAGCAAGAAACAAAAGATATTCTTATTGAATTAGACAAAAGAGAAAAGAAAAAACAAGCCTAAAAAGCACTCAAAGATCAAGACGAGGAACAAGCCCTTGCCCTTCTTTCACAATCTCTTGAACATAAAGAAAGTGAGGAAGATGACACGCTTAATAAACGACGTCTTATTGTCAATGATGTGACCGTCGAAAAGCTTGGGGAATTGTTAAAAGAAACCCCCCGTGGTTTATTGTTGGTTCGTGATGAATTATCTGGTTTTTTATCCGATTTGAAATGGAAGGAATATCAATCAGACCGTTCTTTTTATCTAACAGCTTTTAATGGCAAAAAATCATACACCTATGACCGTATTGAACGTGGAACCATTTTTATTCCCTATGCAACCATTTCCATTATTGGGGGCATTCAACCTTCACGGATTATTCCCATTATTCAAGCAATGCACCATGGAACAAATAATGACGGCTTATTGCAACGATTTCAAATGCTGGTGTGACCCGCGATGAACGAAAAGAGCGGTTATGGGTTGATAGACAGGCATGGGAAAGCTATCAAGGAGTCTTTCGTTCTCTTTATGATAAACCTTTAGGATCACCAAAACACCCCATTACCATACGCTTTTCTACTGATGCCCAAGAGATGTTTCGTGAATAGTGGGAAAATTTTCAGAAAAAAATAAATGATGGTCATTTCTCATCAAGTTTACAAGCGCATCTTTTGAAAATGAATCAAACCATACCAACCCTTGCGTTGATTTTTGAACTGGTTGAGGGTGGGCGTTTTGAAATCAATAGAGATGCCCTTGAAAGAGCCTTGTATTGGGAAAAATATTTGTTAAGTCATGTCAAACGTCTTTATGCGGCGGCGGATAGCTTAGCAACAGAGGGGGCAAAATTAATTGTCGAACGTTGTGATCATTTACCCGATGTTTTTACAACAAGGGATATTTATAAACGTGATTGGAAATGTTTCAAAGATAATGGAGCCGTTAAGCAAGCTTTAGAGCTTTTATGCCGTTGTAACTATATACGTGAAATCTCTGGAGACAAGAGCTCACAAGGCGGTCGCCCTACCATACGCTATGAATGGAATCCCTTAATGACAAGCCATAAAACATCACACTGAGGCAATTTGGAAATCTTATAGAACATTAACAATATAACAGTGAACTCTTCAAAGCACTCCCCATTATGAGTTTTGGGGGTGCTTTTTATAGGTATTATTTTATTTTTTTAATTAGAAATAAAAGTTATTATATTTCAATATGTTAATGTTTTAAAGAAACAACCTATATTAAATGCAATCAATAAATACAATCTATAATATATATTTAAAGGGGTTTTGTAGGGGTTTTGGGGGTTTTAAGAACCTACAAAACCTATCAAAATACTCATTCTGATATTTTAAAGCACGTAGTACATTTATCTTGATGAATACGTGAAACGAACAGCAAATTTCACTACTTTGCTGATCTTATTCCATGTCATGGGCTGTGGATAAGTACCTTTTAAAAGCCTTTTTGAAAAAAAATTTCTGGTTTTGCAAGAATTTCACCTCATCTGACACTCGCTATTTATCCCAAATGGATTTAATTGGCTTCACTTTGATTCTTTTGAAGAGAATTAATCAGTAGAATATATTGTCATGGAGTCTATTCTTTATGTCTCACCCTCTTTATTCTGATAATAAACATGTCTCTTTACGCTCTCTCTTACAAGCCTATCGTGATCAAGCGATATCAGAGCAAGAAAAGCAAGCTGCTTTTGAAAAGTTTGTCATTGCCTATTTGACGCAAGACCCGCTTCAGAAGCTTATGAGTATATTGTCAATGGTAGACCCGCTCTTGAATGGGTTATGGGGCGTCAATGTGTAAAGACTGATAAAAAGAGTGGCATTGTGAATGATGCCAATCGTTATGCCGTTGAAACCATTGGCAACCCTGCCTACCCTCTAGAGTTGTTTCAAAGGGTTATTACCGTAAGTTTAGAAACCATGAAAATCGTAAAAAAACTACCAAAATTGGAAATTAGAGAAACTGAATAGACTTGGTATGCCACATAATGGGTATGTTAACCTTATAAGGGGTAAAAGGTCTTATACCTATAGGTTCTATACCCCCTTTATACATTGCTTACGTACAATCTTTAAAAGGATAATTTATCATGCGTTATTCTAAAAAGAAGAAACTTGCACTTTTAGATACTCTTATTTGGATTGCTTTAAGACTTTTAAGAAACCCACTCTTAAATAGAATTAGATTTTTTTACATTGCCTTTAAGAGGTTATACCGTAATCTAAAATGATAACTTTATCCTTTTCAAAAGCTTTGTTTAAAAAGAGTTATGTATATTCATTTTCTTATATTACTTATAGGTTTTGTAGGTTCTTAAAACCCCCAAAACCCCTACAAAACCCCTTTTTATATATATTATAGATTGTATTTACGGATTGTATTTAATATAGGTTGTTTATTTAAAACATTAACGCATTGAAATATAATGATTTTTATTTTTAATTAAAAAAATAAAATAATACGTATAAAAAGCACCCCCAAAACTCATAACCTAATGATCTTGATAGCATTTCTTATGAGTTATAAACCATCTTTTGAAAGGCTTTAAAGGATCACATGATTTTCATAAAGCACGTTATAATCATTCTCTAAATCATAAGGTTATCATTCAAAAGAACTGATAAAATTCATAAAAAGGATTTTGATAACGTAATCAGTTTTTAATTTCATATGCTTTTCATAAGACACGTTTTAATGACTCATTAAAATGATCACTTTTGTCAGTTCAATTTACTGACACATAACTGACAAGTTTTAATCAATTCACATCATTGGCTATCTTTAAAGATTGTACTCTTGATATAAGTTATGTTTTAAAGATATTAACATATTGAAATATATTGATTTTAATTTTTTACCATTCAAAAAAAATAATAGAGGGTCTAAAAATAACTGACAAAACTGACATCACTGACAAAAGCCTATTAAAAGGAATTTTACTGATCTCTATAATTATCAATCTCTCTTTAGATGTTTTCATAACAGTCTATAAATTACAATTATCCTACTTATCGTTTCTCTTATGAAAATGAAAAATGATGCCATGGCTATAAAGCATATAACAGCTATAGAAAATGCGTAAAAACAGCAGCTTCAAATAACTAAACTGTAAATGAACGCATTGATTATAAAGAGAGCACCTATAAGAGGCTATTAAATTTTAAATGTATTATAAACAAAATTCACAAAAAAATTTAAATTCATTTAGTAAAAAAACTGATAGGTTATAAAGATAAAAATACGCATTATGAGAGCCTTTTTAAATATTATAGATGTATAGGATTCAAAACATAACGCAATCGTTTCATAAAGCCCATAATATAGCTTTAAACGCATATAAATATAAAAGAAGCAATTCATAATCATAAGATATTATCAATACACAACGTATTTAAAAAATATAAAAAATATCAAAAAAAGATAAAATATTATTTGACAATAAATACGTATTTTGTTATATGAAGACGATACGCTAATTTTTGTATTGTTATCCCCATTTCTTCTAAAAAAGCTACTTTTAGAACTTCACTAGAATGGGCGGGGTTATGCGTCATTTGTTTTCATTCCTTTCATCAATGGTAATCTTGATAATCAACAAGCTCCACATCTGTTCCGATAAAGCGAAAAATAACACGCCAATTTCCATTCATCTTAAAAAGTATATTACTCTTTATGCGCATTGGGAACGGCTTTTCTAGATCCTAGTAAGCTGAATATATAGCCTTGTCCGATTAGAACTCCAAAAATCGTAACAAAAACGCCTATGATTTGCATGATTTGAGGGATGAAGCCGAACAGGATTTGCACCAATAAGGCTGAAATAGGTACAAAATTGAAAAATATCGCCGTCTTACCCGGACCTCGGATCGCTATTCCAATATTCCAAAATAGGTAGGCTAAAACTGATCCTGCAACCCCCATCCAAAGGAGTGCGAAGAAACTAGCGCCGGACATAGACATCGTTTCTTGAAGAGGGGATTCGAATAAAAAGGTTAGGACGCCAAGGGCGACGGTGCCAGAGAGCATCGTCCAGCTTGTTGTTTCAAGCGGGGTTGCGTTCTTGACAAATGACCGCGTGCCCACGGTATAGAACGCCCAACCAATGGAACCTAAAAGAATCATAATATCTCCTTTGGCAAAGGAAACATGGTTAGACAAAAATCTCCCATTTGTTATGACTAAATAGACCCCGAACATGCTAATGAGCATCCCTATAACCCTCTCACAGGTTGGGAAAGATTTATTCATGATAGCTTCAATAATATTAGCACTAATAGGGGTTGTCGCCATGATGAGGGAGGCTGTTATGGGATTTGACGTTTGCAAGCCAACAAATAAAGCGCCATTAAACCCTGCCACACCGATAATCCCTAGGAAAATATAAGAAATAAAATTTTGCGATAAAACATGCCACCGCAAGCCTTCTTTGAAAATCATAATTAAAAATATGGCGCTTACGGCAATGAGAAACCGCTCAAAAGAAGCTGTCCATGGAGAAACAGTCGTTAAAGCTATCTTAGTGGCTTGGAAATTGGAACCCCAAAAAAAGGTTCCTACGAGGGTTAAGACAAGAGCTATTCTGGGCGTGATTTTCATTGGATAGATCCTTATATTTGATACCAAAGTGGAGCATCGAGACGTATAGAAGAAATTTGTGCGGTATTAGATGAGGAAAGAATAAAGTTGACCGCGGAAGCAATGTCATCTGGGTGAAGCATTTTGGCAAGATTCTCTGGAGGTATCTCTGGGAATCCTTTAAAATTGCGACGAAAATCCGTATTAACTTTATCAACTTGGATTGAACAAACACGAATATTTTGTGGCATTCCCCATAAGCGCAACCCACCAGTATAGCCCTCTACAGCAAATTTAGAAGAAGAATATGAAATTAAAGAAGGATTGTATTCCACTTAATCCTTTTATGCAATCTTTAAAATGTTCGCTGTTATGATGATGCTGTTATGACAGCTCTCTATTTTACGCTTCTAATTTTGAGAACTGTAATTTTATGTTTTTATCATGTGATTAACAATCCAATCTTTAAAACAAGATGGGATCTTTAAACGTATGCGATTTCTGCTGTGATAAAAACGTATCATAAAATTTATGAACTGTTATGAATGATAACTGCTTTTCATTTCATTTGAATGCACCCATGCGTTATAATATTTGCACCATGATTTGCTTTTTATGGTCTATTCATACATGGCAATCTTATATAAAAAATGGTCAAATGAATCACGTATAAAAGGATGGATTCTTGAGTGGATTCATAAAAATAATTGCATACAAGCTATTGACTTTATTGTGTTTTTTGATATTATATCTTACATTGTCTGACCAGTTGATCTCCACACGCTTGATTACCTCATTGTCTGAAAAGCGAAACCGCTTCTCAACGGGGGCATTCTCTCGAAGAGGGTTCCATGTCACCCATAACTCTGCTCTCCACCCCTCTCCCTCTTCACGCAAAGTCGGTATAAGCGTTTGCCAAGCCGTCTCTGTAACGGGCTCTGCCTCATCAACCCAACAAAGCAAAATCCTCCCCATGGATTTGATACTTGCAATATTCCGGTCAAGACCAGAAAACTGAAAGGCTATACGACCATCAATTGACTTAATCGACGACTCCCATAAGCTCTTTTAAAAACTGATTGGAACAAAATCTTACGCAAGGAACTCTACTAATAGACATGAATGCCCTCCTTTCCTTTAACTAAATATAAAATTGCTAAAGCATCTGCTTCGTTGTCATCTTTCGGATTGTGCCCTTTTGCACGCACCGCCTTAATCATCTCTTCTTTCGACGCATTCCGTTCTATCAAACTTATGTAAATGTGATCATTTCTGATTAAATATACTGTTGATTTCCTGCTTCTTTGAGGCTGGTTTCACCAAAGTCACAGGACATTGGCCAGAGCCTTCCTCTCCACAGGCTGATACGGTGGAACTCACCGCCAAGTTTTTTAAATTAATCGCGGCATTAATGTCTCGATCATGGTGTGTACCACAATGAGAACATCTCCACTCACGTATGTTAAGAGGCAATTGTTCAATCTTACATCCGCAATGATGGCAGATCTTACTGCTCGCATACCAACGATCTGCAATAACAATCTGTCGACCATAACGTGCCGCCTTATATTCCAATTGACGGCGAAACTCGAAAAAACTTTGATCTGCAAGGGCACACGATAAATGCTTATTTTTCAGCAAGCCTTTTACATGAAGATCTTCGAGACAAAATGTACCAAAACGCTGAATTAAATCTGTTGTAACCTTATGCAAATGATCTGTTCTGATATTACTTATCCGTGCATGAAGCTTAGCGAGTTTTTGTTTCTCCTTATAACGATTGCTCGAGCCTTTTTGCTTACGGCTTAGCCTTCGTGATAAGCGCCGTAAACGATTTAGCAAAGCCTTATAAGGTTTAACGCCTCCTATGGTTTCTCCTGTCGAAAGCGTTGCAAGTGCATTGATGCCCAAATCAAGACCAACAATAGCTTGGTTCTCGCTCAGTGACTCTTGATTATCTGTTTCAACGCTAAGACTTACAAACCACCGATCCGCTTTACGGCTAATGGTTGCTGACAAGATCTTTCCTTGAAATCGCAATTGTTCTCGCAGACGAACCCAACCAAGTTTGGGAATTCTTATCTTGAAACCTTGCAACTGTATTTGATCATTGGTCAAAGTAAAACGATCGTGCACTCCTTTCTTTCTAAAACTGGGATATCGGCTTCTCCCTGAAAAGAAATTCTTAAAAGCCACACCCAATTGAATAATTGCCATTTGTGGAGCATTTTTAGTAACTTCCATCATCCATGGAAATTGTTCTCGTTTTAGAGAATTGAATTGTCTACGTAGCGCATAGTCATTAGGCTTTGGTAAATTATTATCTTTCTTCCATGCTTCATATTGCTGCTGCCATTCCTTCAGTGCCCAATTATAAGCAAAGCGCGCGCAACCACTGGCTCGAGCCATGTAGCTTCGTTGCTTATTGTTTAAGTCTAGAGCTATTTTGTGAGCAACAATCATTGCGATGCCTCTACAGCTTGACGAACATTCTCTAATAACCTTTGATTTTTTCTCGAACGACTTCCATAAAGACGAGCACTAAAGACAGTAATAATTTCTAAAACATCTTTGGCTAAATCTTCTTCAAAACTGCTTTCTTCCCCCTGATTGAGAATGACAACCTCAACTTGTTTGGCTTCACAAATGGCGAAGACCAATTCTGCACCAAAGCGCAATAAACGATCTTTATGCGTAATCACCAAACGACCTATCTCATTTTCAATGAGAGCATCCAATAAACGTTTAAGACCCTTTTTACGATAATTCATCCCTGACCCTAAATCAGAGATGAGTTCATAAGTCCAACCTTGGCTTGCGCAATAAAGCTCAAGAACCTGTTTTTGTCGCTCTAAATCGTCTTTTTGATCATGGCTCGATACACGCGCATAAGCAATGGTTTTTCTTTGTGACAGTTCTCTCGAATGAAAAAGCTCAGGCCTAAGCTTGGATAGGTCATAACGGCGGTGTCCTCCTGCCGTATGCTCAGAAATAATTTTGCCTTCACCTTCCCAACGGCGCAAAGTGCTAATCGAAACACCCAAAACTTGAGCGGCCTTACCTATCCCAATAAATCTATCCATAATGTATATTATTACACAGATATAAATAGATTACAAGTAAGCTGTTAAAGCCCCTTGCTGTCGTCGCTTTCTTAATCGTACTTACTGGTATCCCCTCATACGGTATCTGATGCTGTTCACACCACGCCGTTAACGTTGCTAACAAACCACCGTAAACATGCGCTGCATCTGTACCTTTATGACGCCTCACCTCTTCAAAATACACCGCGTCAATTTGACCTGCTGTCTGCTTTATTTCTGATAGCCATTGCTTAAAACGCAAGTAACGCATCCCACCGCCTTCAAAACGGCGCGATTGAAAATTCACGGTACCACTGAATATGTCACCACTTGCACCACGTATCGCCCACCCCGTTTTGGTACCTAGATCAAAACAAAGAATCGTGTTATTCACAGCACCTCTACATACAAAATGTGTTTTATAGAAGTGTTTTTTCCCAAAAGCGGGAAGGAAAAGGCGTGTAAAATATGTCAATAATATCTGGGTTTATTTCTTTTATCATCAGTACGGCCTCAGCAAGCTTTGTTTTTTATAAAAACTACAAAGAACAAAAAGAAAAACGTTTAGGACAAAAGTTGCAAAGCTATAGTGTACGTAAAATTTTTGCGCAAACGTCTCCAAAGACTCTTCAAGAAGTTAAAGTTCGCCTAGAATTAATCATCCACAATCCAACAAAACAAATCATCAAGATAAATCACATCAAAATACCCGAAGATCACCCGTTTAAATTTACTAAAGCACTTTATCCAGATCCTACCGAAGGTATCTCAGACTCTAAGAAATTGAAGAATGCAACAAAAATCGCCTTAAAAACTCCAAAGCACATTGATTTAATAGACCCAAAACTAAAGCCTGAGTATACAGGTTTTTTTGATCTTTTTAGTATAAAACATGAGAGTAAATTGACTTTGTGGTTTGATATATTCCCTGAAGAACCACGCTTAACAAAACCTATAATCATTGTAGTTGAACACACCTCATGTAATGATCCAGAGGAAAAGGTTGAGACTACGTTTTGTCTTGGTTTTTTCCGGTGGACAGATAAACAGAACGACATTTTTTGGAATAAATTCTTCAAAAAAAGAGAAACACCTTATGAATAGTTCTAACAACTAAAGCCATATTCTGTACTCCCAATAATAACGGAGTCGCTCCCATATTCTACGGTGCCAAGGTAGAGATGCCATGTATTGTTGTGGTGTTAACATAGACAATTTATAAGTCGTATTAGAAATGTACTTAAAGTTTGGAACTAGGTCATCACCACGTAATCTGCCGTCACCAAAAACAGCCCCTAAACCACTAATCCAACAATTACCTTCATGACTGAGATTTTCTTCACTCTCTACCCAACCACCTAAATCACCTTTCTTTACTTTGCCAAAGCTTCTCAATGCTCGTATTCGGTGTACCTTGAAAGGACCAAGATCAACTGTATCATCTGTAAGTTCGTATTTCTTTTTACTACTATTAACTAAATCACAACCACTAATAGAACCTGTATCAATCCATGCATCACCACACACACGGGCATTTTCACAAATTATTGCTGTACCGTATACATGTGCATTACCAAAAACTTTAGCATCAAAATAAACAATGGCATTGCCATAAACATGAGCGTTATCATAAACGTTGGCATTACCATAAACCTTTGCATCGTCCCCAACCCAACAGTCTCCCTCATGACTTAGATTGTCTTCTTTTTCTATAAAACCGCCTAGGTCACCTTTTTTAACATTTCTAAAGTCTCGTAATGCTCTAATACGGTGAAGAGTTCTTCCATCAAACTCAATTGTTTCATCTGTGAGTTCATACTTCTTTTTAACTGTCATCTTATTCACACCTCACTTACCCTTCTTCTTACTCTTCTTATTCTTATGAGGCGGCGCTTTTACTACTTCATCACGGCTTATTGGAGAAGACGGTTTAATCGAAGTCAAATGCCCGAGATCAGTAACACATATGCGCTTTTGTATAGATGATGAAATCAAACCAGAATATCACGCACAAATGCAATTCCAAATGGCTTGTACAGGACGAAAGTGGTGTGATTTCGTAAGCTATGACCCACGTTTTGCGAGGGAATCCTTTCACTTGCGCATGAAAGTCAAGCGTGTTCTCCGTGATGATCAACAAATTGAACAGATCAATCAAGCCGTTGAAGCCTTTTTAGCAGAGATAGAACGAGAGATAAAACAACTCTCAACAAAAGCTGCTTAACCTTATGGGGGTGTTTTGTTCCCCGCATATCTACGAGCACCCCCACCCTTCCTAACAACTTTCAACACAAGCGTGATTCACGCCACACGTGAATTGCATCTCAATGTAAGGAGAAAAGATATGGCGCCTCGTCCAGCTGCTATAACGCAACCAGCCATTGCTCGCGCTTTAAGAGAAGCTAAAAACAAGGATGTGAACTCGTAGAAATCAAACCTACAGGTGAACTGCTTATCTATCTCAAATCCGATATCCCAATACCAAATTCAGTTAACCACCCAGACAAACTTTTAGATTTGTCAAAGAATGAATATTACGAAACCGCGCTTTCTAAGATCTAAAATTGCTTATGCCAAAACCACGCCCCCCTCATCTTGTCAAAGAAGTCACACGCCATGGTAAAATTATATGGTATGTACGTATTGGTCATGGACCACGTATTAGAATACGCGGTACCTATGGAACGCAAGAGTTTGTCGACAACTACAAAAGCGCACTTGCCGAGTTACAAGGGCTTATACTTCCTAAATCAAAAACTGGTAAACTTGTTGAATGGTCATTTGCATGGCTACTTAAACAATACTTTAACAGCTCCAATTGGCATAGCCTTTCTAAAGTCACCCAAAAACAAAAAGAACTCATCCTTATGAAGGTATATGATACCATAGGAAATATTCCATACCAAGCAATTGAAAAGAAACATATCATAGCCGGTGTTGAACGGCGTAAAGAAACACCAGCAATGGCTAGAAACTTCCTGAAAGCCCTTAATGGACTTTTTAATTGGGCAATTGATCAAGGTCTTTTGGAAAATAACCCAGCTTTAGGAATAAAAAGACCACCCCTCAAAAACAAAGAGGGATTTCCTGTTTGGACAGAAGAAGATGTTGAGAAATATTATCAAAGATGGTCCCATGGTACCCATGAACGCGTTTGGATTGATGTTCTTCTGTATACGGGCTTGCGTCGTGGTGATGCGGTACGCATTGGCTGGAAAGATGCCAAAGATAATATCATTCACCTCAAAACAGAAAAAAGTAAATTTCAAACAGATGTTTTTCTTCCTATTTTACCGGAACTAGCAAAAACACTTGAAATTGGTCCTATTGGAGAAAAAACATTTATCTGTAGTAAAATGAATCAAAAATTCACCAAAGAAAGCTTTGGGAATGCATTTAGAGACGCTTGTAATGCGGCTGGAATTAAAAAATCGGCGCATGGATTAAGAAAATTAGCAGCAACACGCGCAGCTAACTCTGGTGCAACAGTATCACAACTCAAAGCAATTTTTGGCTGGACAGAAGATCAAATGGCATCTCTTTATACAAAGAGCGCAGATCGTAAAAGACTAGCTCTTGAAGCTATAAAAAAGCTTCAAAAAGATGAGGGATAGAGGCAAAAAAACTCAATAGAATCAAGATTCACCTATTCCCTCATATTAGACATAACTATTTTATTTTACTTGCTTTTTATTTTCTCTCATCGCCCACCATTTTATTTTGTAAATAAGTTTTTTATTTTACACATACTTATGAATGAATCGGCTTTTAAAAGCTTGTCTGTTAAAGTTTATGCTTTCTGCCTCTGCATAATTTAGCGTTTTTAAGTTCTATTCTTGAAAAACTATGCAATACCTTAGCAAGCTATCTATTGATCTAAGCGTATTGTTCAATAATCTTTTCTTCTATTCCAACTAACTTTTTGCTTCTCCCACAAAAAAAGCATTATAAATATACCTAATTTCCAGTCATATCTGGAAGAGATTTTAAACTATCGATGCAAATCTTACATAAAATTTTTTCAAATAGTGCAAACCAGCCATTCCCTCCAAGCAGCCCTTTAGACGCACTAAATATCTAAATATTTTTATTTAGAAAATTAAAATCTTTTAAAGAGCTTTCTTATCGAATTATGCTTATTTAAACTCAATAAAAACTTTCCTTGAATATATTATGTCATTCTTACAAATTTATCTCTCATAAACTGTCAAAACAATAACATTTTTTTTCGCAGATATGAACGATTTGAATAGAATAAATATCTGGAAAGATAAAATAATTCAAAAATACACGCCCGCAAAGAATTTAATATAATTTATCAAATATTTTCAACTGAACATTTCTTATTATTACGAATATCGGTCGTTAAAACTTAAAAAAATATTGCTTTGTAAAAAATTTTTAAACAGAAAAAAGAAATGATAAATATCATATTTACTTTTCATTTTTTCAGAAAAAACGATCATGTTTAAAAATGAAACTGTTAGATAACACACTCAAAGAATTAACTTATGAAGAATTATTTTAATTGAAATTTAAATAATTTTACAAAGAACGCTTTAAAATGCGTATTAAAATGATTGACCTTTTGCAAGAAATTTGTCAAAAAGCATATCCAGTTTGGAGGGGTGGCCGAGCGGTTTAAGGCACCGGTCTTGAAAACCGGCGTGCAGGAGACTGTACCGTGGGTTCGAATCCCACCCCCTCCGCCACAGCACTTTTATGGTGCTATAGCTTATTGATTTCATGTGTGTTTTTTCAAGGTGCGGGATTCGTAAAGAAAGGTTCGGGAATAGGATTCTCGAACATGCTTCTACGAAGCGCATGCTTGTTTGCTAACTTTCTCTAATAATTTTTTAAATTCTGCTAAATCCTGTTGTGAAAGATTATGTAAATTTCTAACAAACATGCCAACAATTTCACGACTCAACGGATTAGAAGGCTTTATAGTGAAGCTTTTACGACAAGCATCCGATTCTCTTCTCAAAATTTCTGCTACCTCTTGATCTAAAGTGTAGAGTTCAATTATCTTTTCCTCTAATCCTACAGGAACAGATCTTTTGCCAATTTCTACAGATGATAAAAATGCTACAGATATATCTAATTTTTTAGCCATATCTAAAAGGCGTTCTGAATGATCAATGCGAAGTTTGCGTAAGGTTTTACCAAATGGTGTTGGCATCTAAAAAATCCTATTAAAAAAGAAGCTCTCTCGTGATTCTAGCAGAAATTCTCAGGTTTTGGTTAGCTCCTTTTAAAAATTGACTTCCTACCCTCCTTAATACACAAGGTTGTATAGCATGACGGATAAATCTCTTGACATAGGTTTGAAATGTAGTACATTGTAGTACAATTAAGTAGGAGGTTTAGTAATGGGAAAAATTCAAGCCCGCATACCTGATGAAGTTCAAGAAATTGCAAGTGCAGTTATTAAGTCTACGGGTTTAACTATATCGGATGCAGTGCGCATGTTTATGACCCGCATTGCTAGAGATAGAGCATTACCACTTGATCTATTCCAACCAAATCCGGAAACATTACAAGCTATCGAGGATGCCGAAATGGGACGCGTCGAACGTACATCATTAGACGGCTTAAGGACCATGATACGCTCAGATAGAACCGAAGCACGTAAATCTGAAAAGCAAACCTAAGCTTGCTATGCGGGAAATTGTCTATACGCGTTCATTCCGCCGTGACCTTAAACGTGAAAGCAAAGGTAAATATGCTAATGCACTAGAGGAGGATTTGCTGCTTGTGGTCAAAGCGTTAGCGGAGAATGAACCGCTAAAGGCGCATTGGAGAGATCATGCACTAACAGGTCAGTGGCGCAATTGTCGTGATTGTCACATAAAGCCGGATTTAGTTTTGATCTATCGAAAGCCAGATGCCAAAACACTAGAGCTTTTACGACTTGGTTCCCATTCTGAACTGCGTTTATAATTGGATCTCCAATTCATAGTAATAAAGAATTTTACGAAATTTTTTCTTTTATGACAGTTGTTCAGTTCTTTGAGAACCACTGCTTTAAATGTGCAATGACATTATCTAGCGCATCCATGAGGCGTGCAAAATCAAGGATCAACAAAAAGATAAAAAACGCTATCCATTTCATAAAGCGAGACATCATTTTCACACTTTGGTAGGTAAGTATCATTTCTTGAAGCATTTCTTTTTCTGCTTCTGTAAGCTCTATATCGTCTTGTGTTTTTTTTCTAGCCATGTTTCCACCCACACAAGCGTTGACCCTGCTCGTTATGCTTTAAGATCTCTCTTGCTAAGTTTGAGCTAATGGTGTTCAGATCTTGCCGGCTTAAATAAATAGGTAACCAACCAACACAAGAAGAAACATATTTATTTGTCGCGCAACCAGTGAGAGAGAGCAGCACGCACATCAGCATCACTTTTTTGATTAACTTCACTTTCCACCTCAAGCCGTGTTGTGGCTGCTTTTAAAGCTTTTTCTGTTTGCTTTTGTTGCTCTACTTTTTTCCCAAGAGTAAAAGCTTTTGCTAAGGCAATAAAAAAAGCGGCTAAAGCCGCACCTGTTACCATCAAGTTTCTTTTCATCCATAAGATCATAGGCGGTGCTCCTGAAAGCGTTTAGCAACAAAGAAAATGCCAGTACATGCCGCTAAAACCATAATGGCGGCTAAAGCCCATTGGATTGGTCCATTGCCCGCTAAAAACCCACCAAGACCTGAGAAAGAACCAATAATCGGTGCCAATGCTTCTGCTTTGAGAAACCCTGTTGGTTGTTTCGTTTCTACTGTTTGATAATTAGAAGAAACATAAGCCCCTTTCGCCCATAGCCCTGCCTCTGCTACACGCCGGTGTACGAGACCTTGTAAACGTTTGCCTCCTGCTTTGGTCCATTTCTGCAATTCGGTTGGTACTGCTTCATAATCCCCCCGATTAAGCCTTTTAAGCAATGTAGAGTTTTGGAAAGCTGCAATACCTACATTATAACAAAAGGAAACAAGAGCGCCGAACTGCTCGTCGCTTAAATTCACACAAACTGCTTTTTCTACCGCTCTCTCATATTGCTGCAAATCTGCTAAAAGCATGGTTTCGGCTTTTTTTTCCGTAATCACCATACCTTCAACAACTGTTGGTTTCCCGGCTTTTTTCGTATGACCATAACCAATCGTCCACACGCCAGAAGTATCTTGATAAGCCTGCAAGCGCAAACCTTCCCACTTTTTTAAACAGTATAAACAGTCTTTACTTATTTTCCGTGCCATTGTTCAATTCACCTTATAAATATACCTTTATGAGTACTGCTCCGTCACCACCGTCGCCGCCAATTTTGTCGCCTCCGGATTTCCCATCGAAATATCCCCCGCCGCCGCCGCCAGCTCCATTGCCGCCACGACCACCTCTACCACCTTTGTAACTCTCACCGCCCTGCCCCATGATAGAACCCTTACATTTACCGCCACCACCGCCGCCGCCGCCAAGAAAAGAACTTCCACCAGTACCAGCTCTCTTGCCGTCTATTCCACTCCCTCCACCATTACCACCAGAAAAAATAAAGCTTTCACCACTGCTGCCCTCCCTGTTTCCTCCTCCATCCCCGCCTTTCCCTCCAAAGTTAACATAAATCATGGAAACGGAATATCCTCCTTCTGCAGTAACAAGCCCTTTGATAATTGTTTTACCACCATTGCATAAAATGTTACTGTCATTGCCTTTACCACCACGACCAATGTAAGCTGTTTTTAATTTATCTAAATCAGAACCTTTCATTTTAACATGCACGCATTGACCGCCGCCGCCGCCGCCATCTTTAACGCCACCACCTCCACCGCCCCAAGCCCATACTTCGATATCGGTGTCAGCAGTAATACCATCAGGCAATGGAATATCTCCGCTTTCTGTCATCAGAATTTCAACAGGTTTTCTAACCCCGCCACCATTGTTGCCGCTACCAGCGCCGCTGCTATTGCTACTATTTGCTTTGATTGAAGCCATCAGTTTGGCTGGTGAGATAAGTGCATCCACTGTCTTTGTGCCATCAATCCAGTCTTTTTTTGCAAGAGGTTGAATGAGATCAACTTTTTTCTGTACACTATCCGCTGTTTCTTGTGCGACACTTGCCACAGCTTGTGCCCTGTCTCCTGTTTTTTGTGCGGACTCAGCTATTGTTTGTGCAAAATCCGCTGTATTGAATGCAGCACTCCCTATACTCCTTGCCTCACTTGCTGCATAAAGCCCTTGTTGTGCACTTTCTTGTGCGTGCTGTGCCACATCTTCAATTTTATCAATTTTTGCAACCTGTGCACGTTCTTGAGGGGTTAAAATAAGATGCGTATTCCCCTCTTTCATATTCTCCATATCAAAGGCATCTTTTTCTATTTTATCTGGATCATAAACTGATTTTGACATACCAACAGACTTTGAGCCTACAAAATAACGAATGGTATTTTTGAGATCTACTGGAGATATGGGATAATAAACACCTTCATCTCCCCTCCGCCATTTTTCCATCGTTGGCTGCGTAGAACTCAACCATCGTAGCTTTGATCTTTCCTCTGTGGTTAAGATCTTTTTGGTAGGACCCTCGTGCATATTTTCCATAGAAAATGCATTTGACCCCACATTGTCGGGGTCATATGTAGCAGCCTTCATATCGCCAATCCCTAAAGGCGATATTTTTACCCAGCCAGCGCCTGATAAAATCGCATTCTCACGGGCTTCACCACTTGCTTTAATATCGTGAATTGTGACCTTATCTTTGTAAGCAAGAGCTCCAATATCTCTCTTTGCAACAGCATCATCAGCCTTTTTTCCTTGAGCAGCAGTTGCAAAATACTCTACCTCATAAGCTGCTGCACTCCCCACTGAAACGGGTGCAAGAGCCTTACTATCTAAAACACCTTCTTTAACTTCTTTCTTTGTTGCTGGTTCAAGCTTAAATATATGCGTATGATAGGGTAATGGCATCACGTTTCATTCCTTAGTAAGTTTGTTTTTGAGGTTGTGGGGGATGAGAGACTGTAATTCATCAATAAGTTTTTGCATGATCTCTATGCGTTTATCTGTTGCTTCTTGATATTGTGCCAAAGCGCTTAAAAGATCATGCTGTATATCGTTTTTGACAAGATCAAGCACCTTATTCAATGGCGCATGAACCATTCTATTGCTTGCATAAAAAAGGACGCGGATTTGCTCCGCGTCCGCAATATCATCAATAGCAGACGGATTATTGATCATCTGAAAACCTTATGATTTTATGGCATAAACAACCGTAGCATTAACAGGGCGCGTTTCTGCCTCGCCCGTTGAAGAAAGTGTTATCTTGTGCGTGTGCATTCCAGCAGGTTCTGTTATCCCTGTAAGGGTTTGATAGTGATAACTGGGGTTCCTTCTGCCAATATCATTGGCGCTCCATCCAACTCCAGCATACTGAAAATTGTGTGCGTGCTGCCCCGCCGATTCAACGCTACAAGCATGTGTGTGCGATTTAAGGCAATCTTGCTGTATATCAGCAAATTTTCTACTTCTGTCTAAACCGCGACCATTATCAAAGCCGCGCAAAAACATTCCTCTAAAGTCTGGAACTTTAAAGGTTGTATCGCTGTTTTTTCCCCATTTATCCCCTATCGCCTTGAATAATTGCGGATAATCCTTGCGTTCATAAGTAGCGCCATCACATAAAAGCCAGCCGTTTGGGACTTCTTGCATAGCAAAGGTCGCAATAAACCCTGAAGGAAAGGTTTCGACCTTCGGTGGTGGAATGGGGGTAGGGTTTAAAAGATACCAGCCATCAAGACCTTTTGTTGATATACCATCATTATAGACTATTTCATAAATACCACCCATTTGTAACTCACCACCTGTCAATGGTACTATTCCCGTGCTGGTGGCTTTATAGAGTGGCTTTGTTCCTATATTATTCATGTTTATTGTTGTCGTACCAATATTTATACCACGCGCCTTAAAGCGGATAATGATATCGTTTTTATATTTTGCTATCGGCGACACCGTCGTCAACGTAATTGATGTTGTTTGTTCCTTTCCATTCACAATAAACTTTGAGTCAAGAGAACCACCATTATCGGCAAGATATTCACGTATACGCTGCATCATGACCCGCGCACTATCATTAACAGAACTAGGCGGCTGCCCTTCTGCCCAATTAATGATACTATCGGAATTGGCATTTTGATCAGCTGTGAGTGACCAGTCATAAATATCAGACATGATAAGCCCCCGTTCTTCTTAATAGCTCTTCGCGCAATTGCTCTTCTTTTTGCCGCCCATAGGAACCAACAGATTGCCGCCTAGAGGGATCAATAAGAGCTGTTAAATCTGTCGGGCGCCCAGTCGATTGTGAGAAACCCGCCATGACTGGTTGCTGCAACATTTGTTGTTGTACCATCTGTGCCTGCTGTTTTTGTCTTTCTCCATTCTCTCTCATTAAATGAAGCAAACCGGAAAAGCCCTTTTTAAGAGCACCTGCATCAATACCTTGCCCTTGCAATGGTGTGGTTTCTATAACCTGTCCTGTTAAATTGTCTCTGCTTTCAGGTGCCATCATTCTGTTTGGGAATGGCGTGTCATATGCCATTAATTGGTTGCCCCCTTGATCACCTTTACCCACCTGATTACCTTGAATTGTCTTTTGAAACCTCTCAACCCCACGCAAAGGACCCACCTCGTTTGGTACTACTTGTCCATTGCTTTGGTTTTGCTGTATCGTTCTCTTCAAAGCATCTCCCGTTTTATTGTAAAGCCCATAAATATGATTCATAAAATCCCCTGCTGTAGCTTCCATGTTGCCACCATTGAGTGTGACTGCCTGTCGACCTAAAAGCTGGCTTGCTGGAATATGTGGATTTTTGATAAGCTTTACTGCCCCTGCTGGTCCTTGTTGGTGTGCGAGGTAAAGCTCTGCCTCTGATGGCTCTCTGCCTAATGCTGTGGCTAAATAACGTGTATTATCCTTCGTTAACCGCGCCATAGCATCGGTTGCTTGAAAGGGATCAAACTTATTATTCAGTTGATACTGTTTTGCTGTTGAATCGAGAAATTGATACAGCCCCCCTGCACTGCTGTTCTTATTTCTTGCATTTGGATTACCATTACTTTCTATCATAGCAACACGTTCAAGAAAGCTTTCTGGCAAACCATATTTTTGTGCTGCCTGTGAGATAGCACGCTTCACTTTCGGATGAAAATTGATCATTAGTTTATAACCGTTCTATCAACGCTGCTATTCAAAATAATGCCAACAAAATTAATGAATTTCGTATAATTTTCTCGTGTTATTAAGCGTTTCTTTTCTGCTTCATGAAACTTCTTAATTAATTCAACGGCTTTTTCTCTTGCTAATCCAAAATCTCCTTTTTCCCGCGCTGTTATAAGCGCTGCAATATCTCTCTCAGTATCTTTATGGACGCTTGAGAATTTGCGTCCAAATTCTCTTGCGAAATTTTTTACAACTGCCTTGATGAAAGCAATCTTTCCTATACCCATAGTCTGTTGTGCCCCCCTCTCTTCCACTTCACCTATATGGTTTGGCAATCGTGCAAAAAGCTTTGTTCTTTCCACTTCTGGTCGCAACATTTTCATAAGCTGTTTTGCTTTATCCTCACCATAACTCCGCTGCAATTTTTCTTGACCATTTTTTGTGTCAAACAAACTCAAAAGACTGTGTTCAAAATTCTGTGCATTGCCTGCCGCAGTTTCTATTTGTGACCGCATCCCTTTTTGAAAAGCCTCTTTTTCCATCAACCCCAAATCTGAAAGTTGACTGTTGATTGTATCAAGATCAACACTCTTATTCAGTGCTTTTTTTCCTTGCTCCAAAGCATTACCGATAGTACGCTCGTCATAATAAATTTTCCGTGCTTTAGCATAATCTGGAGATGATGTATCCAAAACGTCCAGAATGCGTTGTTTGAAATCAGTCAAATCTCGAGCATATCCCCATTTTCCTTTGATGCGCGCAGAATTAATTTGATCATCCAAAACCTCTTTCATCTTATGTAAAATTCGCATATTCAGCTTTGGATATCCATTGCTCCCTATAACTGTTGCATCCGCTTCATTTGGCATTCGCGCAATTGCTTTTTTGTATGCTTTTTGGAAGGCAGGAGTTTCTTGCAACCGCGATAAATCTTTACTGACAGCATTAGAAATAGGAGAAGCTTTCGCCCTCTCATAAAATGGTTCAGCCTTGTTCTGTGCTTGTTTGATAATCTCTTGCTTTAAATTAAGCGTATCTACTTTTGGACCCATCACATCTGTCAACGCATCCTTTACCCGCAGTGCACTCGCATCTTGCCTTTCATTCAAACGATTACTTATGAGCGAATATGTATCATGGTCTTTTTTTGCTGCCTTAAAAGCTCTTGTAGCAAGCCCATCATGAAGATCAATAATCATTGAATCAGGACCTCGCTGTTTTAATGCCCTTTCAAGCTTATCAACACCTTCATCCCCTAAAGTTTGGCTTACATCCCTAAGCGCTCTATCGCTTATCTGAAATGCTTCTTTTTCTGGCATTAGCGCTGCTTTTGCTGCCATTTCAGCTGGGCTTATAGGTCCTCTCAATGCTGCTTTAAGTGATTTTGTCACAAAAGGTGTCACTTTTGATACGCCACTGGCAACAAATGGTGTTGCAACGCCTAGCCCTGCACCTAACCCAGCAGACATTAGAGTATCTGCAAGCCCTTCTCCCTCACCACTGCCTGCTATTCCACCATAAATGGCTCCAGTTTTTGCTGCACGCCCCAAGCTAAATTTTGCCGCCTCTTTACTTGCTACTGCTTTCATTGCTGCTTCACCTGCAGCTTTTGCCGCTGCCCGTTCCGCACCCTCTGCTAAAGCAGATTGCACTGCCCTTTCTCCTGCTGCTAAAGCTTTACTGGTTATTTGTGCTCCTGCAACACCAGCTCTACCTCCCAGCACAACATCAGCCCCAATTGCCGCACGAGCAGCAGCAGTAGCCCCTGCCGCGGGTGGAAAGAGGGCAGAAGCAATTACGGGTGCCGCAGCACCCGTTAAATTCCCCGCAAGAGATAGATAAAAATGATCTCGGTTCGCCGCTCTTTGATAGTCACGCCATCGCTTTGTTACTTCATTATATTTTTTGACTGCCTCTTTATCTCCCATCCAATAATCCCAAGGTCCTGCTTCTAATATTCCAGCTATTTCATCATCATACCCCATGGTTAACCCATGAAGAGCACCCCATCCAAAAGCACCCGCTGCACTCGGATGTGGACTATCTTCTTCTGTTGCACCATTATTTCCTGTAACAGAACCACTTAGCCTTTCCTTATTCTTCGCGAAAAGCTCTTGAAGCTGTTCTGGTGTATAGTCACTTATATGCCCAATGACTCTTGTGTTTTTACGATTAATAAGAGGAGGGATTACTTCAGCCATTGGTTTGTTTCTCCTTAATGCGTCCATCTCTATCAACGAACAGCATGCCTTCCGGCAATGCTTCTATCTGTTTTTCTAGTGGATCATTTGACTGTGCATGATTTCCCTTATTTCCCTTATAAGCATCTTCCCCATAGGCGGCTCGAACGAGCTCGCTTGTTGCTTCTGCACCACCAAAAAGAATTGCGCGCGTTGCTGCATTGGATTTGTTGAAAGTGTCAATAACTGTTTTTAACGACTTCTTCATTTGCTCTGCAGAAAGATCTTGATACAGTGCCGCTACAGAATTTTGCAATGCTTGCAATTCCATATTAGACAAATTCCCAAAGCCAGATGCACCACTTGGTGAAAATGCTTTTGCTTTTCTCAAGGCATCAAGCCCGATACTCGCCTTTAATGAATCAAGCATATGCATAAAATCTTTTGCCTTAGAATTAGGAAGGAACGACATTATAGAACCCGTGAAACCAACAACATGCGGATTTTCCTCAACAATCTTTAGCAATTCTTTAGATGCCGAGAGTATACGATTGGACATCTCCGCCGACTCCAAAATTTTCATTTGCATTTGTTGGTTTTTACGCTCCTCCTCCTTCTGTTCTTGAATTAATTTATGTTCTGCACCACTGCCTGCAATCGGCATCGCACGTACGCCACCAAGTGCTTTTTTATCCTTAATATACATATAACCTGCTTCAGGCTTTGACAGCATGTTATCAGTATTCCCCCCTAATCCAGAAGCAGTGGAACGCTGTCCTCCTTGGACAGGTATAATTTTCCCTGTGCTTGTTGAGACTTGGAAAGTCATATCCTCAGGCAATCCCTGCTCTGCCTTTTCTTCTGATGTCAATGTTCTATAGCCTTCTTGAGGGCTTAACGTGTTGCCTATAACTTTCATGGCAAGATCTGGATATTGCACAAGGGCTTGTGCGTCTTTATCACTATATCCTTTAGAGCGTAAAAACTCAAAAATTGGTCTATTTTGAGCACGTACATTATTGCCCTGCCGCATAACAAGCGCCGCATTTGAAAAACTTTCTTGCGGTGTTTTTCCTGATGCAAGCCCCGCAAAAAAATCCATTAAATGCTCGGAAAATTCTGATTTTCTAAAACGCTCCCATAAACTACTTGGATTTGCATCTTTATGAATAAAGTTTCCAACTGCGTTTACATAATCGGTTGCCTGTTCGGGCTTAGCACTTGCTTTTAAATGCTCCTCTTCTGGTAAGTGTGCATTCAAATGTTTTTCTTCTCCTATAGGTGCATCAAAAAGTTTTTCCTCATCATTTCCAGAATCGTTTTTCAAAGAGTTTTCCGCTATAGATTTCTCATTAAGTTGAGCAATATAATCCATCACATTTTTCTGCTGTCGCCCAGCTTCATCCCCACTAGACTGATCAATGTTCGCAACAAGTGGAGATTGAGGAATCATTGATGCAACACCTCCCTGCTCTGAGACGTCATGCTTTTGTTGCTCTGGCGCCTCTTGTATCTTAACAGTATCCTTTGAAACATCCGGTAATGGAGGCATTTGGCGCTTTAAATCATCCGTAGACATAATCAATTCTGCTGGCGTTTTTTTCCCAACTTCTCCTCCTCCTGCTTGAGAACCACGAATAAGCTCTGTAGGACTCAATTTTTGTGGAGTATTATCCCCATTTCTCGCATCAAAAGGGTTTGTGCTAAAAGCAGCACGTTCTAAAAAACTTGGCTTGTATCGCCCTTCCAACGGCGTGCTTGGAGGCGTAGAAAGCTGTTCGAACAAATGCTTTGGCAATTGAGGTATGACCTGATACATCAAGGGACGCAA
Organism: Bartonella sp. MF74HXZ; assembly: GCF_042194445.1. Taxonomy (NCBI): domain Bacteria; kingdom Pseudomonadati; phylum Pseudomonadota; class Alphaproteobacteria; order Hyphomicrobiales; family Bartonellaceae; genus Bartonella; species Bartonella sp. MF74HXZ. The sequence goes on from NZ_JBHIMW010000010.1 coordinate 28,630, forward strand.
AAATTTTGGATCAAACAACTTTAAAAGAGAATTTGTGTTTTCTTGTTCCATCACTGCACCCTTTCCATCTCAAAGCCAAGCTTGCCATAATCCACATGCAAAAAGCCTGTCGCCTTATGCAAGAAAACAGCTTCAGGTTTTGACTTCAAAACATCCTGCGCCATCACCCCACGATAGCGCTCTGGATAGCCCTTGTAATTATACTCATAGAGTTTGTGTCCATCTCGCTGCCCAACTTGCACGATATTTTCTTTCGCTCTGATGTCGCTAAGCCCAGCAAAAGTACCAAGGATAGTTCCAACATTTCCAACAATCTCCCACGGATTAGGTTTTGGCTGTGGAGTCAATGTCGTCATTTGTCCTGTGCGCGTTCCATAATTTCCAGCAACAGCCCCACCAGCTGCGAGCAACTTACTTAACTGGTCCCAATCAAGATTGTTCTGCTGCTCCCATTTTTGCCGCTCTTCATCCAATTGCCGTTGATGATTGGCATCAAGTACACTCCCTCCCGTCAACGCATTAAGATTTGCCTGACCTTGACCTTGAAAGAAGTTATTGGCGCCCGCCAACTGATTTTGATTTGCTTGGTCAATGAGACCATTGGCATTCATCATGTTGTTGACATCTTGGTTATATTGCTGTGATAAAGCTTGTGTTGCTATGCCCCCCAATTCGTTAGCAAGAACCCCAGTATGCGCCCCAGAACCATAACGCCCCGCACCTGCCAATGAACTATTAATAGAGCTTGTTGCCTTATTTAATGTGTTTTGAAGCGCTTCATCAAAGTAAGGGTTATTGCCTATTTGTTGCCCTGAAGCCATGTTCTTTAAGTTTTGGCTTGTTGAATTTTGCCCTGTGGCTAATCCATTTAAATAATTGTTATCATAGTTATGCGTATTATTGCTAAGCCCATTAATCGCATTCTTTGTTTGATCACTTAAACCCGCAACTCGCTGCCCGTCATAAACGGCTTTTCCGCTGCCTTGGTTATAAAAAGTCATGGCATCTTGAGCTGCGTGTTCAAAAATACCTTTTGCCCATGCAGGGGGTTCATTTGTTTGCGTCGTGTTTTGGGTATTCTGGATTGGTTTAGAACTTTTTCCCATATTAAAGCTGCTTTCTATATTCTAAAAGATTAACGAAATATCCATGCGATTTAAGAGATTTTTCCCACCCTCGCCTGCCTATGATGACAAGCTCTTTTGCCCCTTTTTTCTTGTAATAGGCTTCAATCTGAGTGATAAGCTTTGTTAAGGGCGCTCCTCCCTTTCCACCAAGCGTGACAATAACCGCCCTTAATGCTCCAGTGACGAGTTCCTGTAACTGTGTTGTGACATGCGCCATAAAGTTTTCATGCGCATCAACGATAATCCAAAGAACTTTTTCTCCCTTCAAAATATCGTTTAAAATGGTCTCTGTATTATAATCATCAGGGAATTTTTGATTAAAGTAAGCTATCGATTTTATGACATTCTCAAAATAGGGCGCCATTTGTTCAGCGCTCCATTTTTCTGTATTATAGATCTTAAAACTCATCTTATGCCCGCGGGTTTGAGCGTTACATCAAAGCCTGTTATATGCGTCCATGGCGTGCCTTCTGGTATTCTCAGACGCAAAGCGTGATAACGCGCCCGTGAGCGGATATTATACATCCCAATATTATAGCCGGCATAACGCTCTTTAGCCCAATTTAATTGGTTCTTGTTATCAATGATAAAAGCCGCCCCAACACTTAAAAAACCTTTTGTTGTATCCGCTTGAACAAAAGCCTCACTCATCAGGTTGATTTGCCTGCCCGTATCCCCCACAATTTGTGAAGCAATAACTGCTTCCATCGGAGGACCTGCAAAAAAACCAAATGTGTTGTCTGGCGTAAAGGCTCCCAAAACAGGCGCACCATTTTGCCACATTTTACTATCAAGAGAAGCTGGTAAATCTTTCAAGCTCTCTTGTACTTCGTCTAAGCCTTCTAATGTATAACCGGCTGCAAAAAGGGGAAATAAGAGAAGGTTCTGCCCCTTAATGACACTCCATATTTGTAAGAGCCAATCATAAACATAAATATGCATCCCTTCGGTGTTATCATTGATAGAAAAATAAACACGAGAATAGACCGGATCAATACATGCCCTCATCTCATCAATGGCAAAGTTATTGTAAAGTGTGAAGATAGTTTTATCGACTTTTCCAAAGCCAATAGGGAGCATTTCACCAGCACTGTTGATTTGATAAAAACCATCATCAGATGCAAAGAAAGTACAGTCTCCACGGCTTGCAATTGCTGTACTGCTTTTCGCCCCTATTTTGTCTTTTATTTTTGCAAAACTGAAGATAATTCTAGAGCCTGGTACAAAGGTTGCGTGATAAATGGCGGAACGCATGAAAATAAGTGGATTTGTTGATTCCGTAGATCCTTGAACATATTCTCCATCGGGAAAATCTTGATAATCGCAACTTTTCTCCCCAACTGTCCAATGGGTTGCATCATTGAGACCTGACCACTGAACACGGTTTGGCTTATCTGTTAGTTGCATCAGACAAACAAAATCACCCCACACACGCACAAGTCCAGCACGCGGGGGATTACCGCCCACATCACAAAACTTTTCCTCCGTTTTTAACGAAAGCATTTGTGGTGGGTCATTGCTATTAACAGCAATGATATGATCACCAAAAGAAGCAAAAGACCAAAGCGCAGTCTCATTGGCGTGATATTGTGTGTGAGGTTTGCTAATGTCTTTCCAGCCGCGCGTGCTGTTGTCATATTCATAAAGCTTTGTTGGTGCCCCCACAATGATGCGCACACCACCCAATGAGCGCACCGCATAGACCCCCAAAATCACATCCGGAAAAGGATCTGAGACCGGTGCAACCATAGGAAACGGAATATACGAATTTTGTGCAGGCAAAACATTCACTATCTCATGAGAATAACCGCTATTAATAAATGCGGTGTCTGGTCTATATTCAGCAATGGGGATAAACGTCATCAGAAGTCCGTGTGTTGAATTTTGAACAGATTTTTGCGCCGCGAAGTCTCAATTCTCAATGCATCTAACTGTTCTTGGAACATGGCAAAAGCTGCAGCTGCCATCTGTGGTTCTTTAATAATATTGGTATAAATTTCATATTTTGCACGCGTTTTGATCAGTTCATAGGCTTCTAAAAACCATATGGACGCTTCTTGTGCACTCTCAATATCTTTTATTCTTATAGGGTCAAGAATAAGCCTGATAGAATAAACTCGGTCTGGTGTTGGATACAAGACAAGCTTTTGTTCAAAATAAGCATAGCGTGTAGGCATGCCATGGCTACAATCATCCTCAAGATTCTCAATAACAAGAGGATCTGTATGCAAAAGCTTTGATTTGCTATGATTATCCTCATAAATATAAGCATCAACAATTCGAACAGCCCCTGTTATAGAGGAATGTGCCTCTGCGCCATAACGGCTTTTGCCCTTTAGAGTGGTAAAAACAACTTCACGGCTTTCATTGAAATAAAAAGGCAATCGTTCACAAAAGCGAATAGCCGAAAATATCGCCCTTTGCACTTGATCAACATACTCATCTGTTTGATCATCTATTTCATCCTGAATATCGTTTAACATCTGGATAAAATTTTTATCCCAAGGAGCAATGGTCTGTTTGTCTCCAATCGGACCACCTGTCTGTACTATTATTGTCATATCACCCTCTTCCAAATGTCTTGGGGCATCTTCTATGGTAGGGGGACGCAAGCAATAAACGCCCCCTTGCCTTTAACGATTGGTGTAAAACTCAACAATCACCTCAGCATCACCTTTGGTGCTTTGCTTGTCTCGTGTCATGTAAATCGTATTTTCAGCTTCTAATGGAACATCTCGTTCCTCCATGGGTATGTACACATTGCCATTGTAAGATTGATTAAGCTTTGTTTCTCCATAATCATTACCATGAGGCTCTTTTCCAAATGTAGCCGTTACATCTTCAAAATCCTCTATGGTATAAGCTATAATACTTTTGATAAAAGCCCCTCGGGGTAGAACGCCAATTTTCGTTATCAACCCTTGGTCTGTACATTTAATACGCGCCCGTAAAAAACTAACCTGCTGCGTAGAGTTGTTACGTCCCTGCAAAACAGGTGGCAATCCCTCATCTATCATGCCAACGGTTTCAACAGTCTCAACGGTCTCAACGGTTTCAACAGGTTCCTGTGTAATTAGCGATTTTTCTGCCATAATTGTCATCCTTTAATAATTAGCTTGCTTCAGCAAAAGAAGGGATGACAATGGTACCAAAATCCTGTCCCCCTTGATCAGAATGAGGCAAGGTGTAGCGTGATTTTTTCATGCCGATAATGGTTTTAGCTGCAACCCCAAATTCACGTTGATAATCAAACAGTTCTTCAACAAGTTTATAGCGTGTTCCCCCTTTCCCATCGCCTCCTGTTGCTCCATTGCCAACGCGCCCATAAGCCATGATAACACTTTGCGCACCAAGCAACACAGCACGGCGAACAGATGTTACAGGCTCTTGTGTCTTTGAATTGATACCATTGGGGACATGTTCAGCTTCACGCAAAATGACACCGTTATACATCCCTAAAGAACCATTAAAAATTGGGTTCTTAGCTCCAGAGCCATCATAAGCTGCCTTGGTAATGTCTAACCATTGACCACTCTTTGTATTGGTACGCAATTGGGTCACCTGTGTTGGGTGGAGATACATCACATATGCCGATTTTCCTTCAACACGAACAGGGCGCAAACGTGGATTAGCAAGTTTAGCGCGTTCAACAGCCCGATCTATAAGATCTAATGTAAAAACATCGTCTTTTGTAAGTTCTTCATCAGTCTTTTTCTTAGCTGGGCGAATAATACGCAGTTTGCTTGGCTCTAATGGAGCATTAAAACCATAATGTACGGGTTTAAGGGTTATGCTGCGTCCTTCGAAGTGAATCCATGGTGCTGTATAACCTGCTGCCTGAATGAAGAACATCAAACTTAAGCGATCTGCATACCAATCAACAAGCCCATCTTTTGCTTCCTTACGCAAATTAAAGGGAACACGTTGTTGATCAATAGAGCCTTCATATTTGATGCGCACAGCATGAGTAAGCTCGTTGATGCGCACCTTTTCATTCATAAATTGGAGGGCTTCTTCATTGCCTTCCAGCGTTTGTCCCTCGCTAACGCCATCCCCCATAAGTTGGACTCTTAATCCGCTCGTCACAGAGTCACCAGCGGATTTTCCTAGCACATCCAACACTTGGATAATGCTGTTTTTGCTCTCCCCCATCAGCGGTGCAATAGGCAACGCTTTTGAGGTCTCTGTGTTTAGCATCTTAGCCCAAACTCCAACGGCTAATGGGTCATTGAGCTTTACTTCTGTTACTGCCATTTCAATTAATGCCTTTCTTGGTTTTTAAAACTCGCCTTGCGGCACCCCCAAACGATAACAATCACTTGGTTCTCTCTGTCGCGCCATTGCGCACATCTTCATGCTCTGCTCATAATTTGTTCAAATTTTTTGGGATTTTTCTCAACCCATGCTGCAAATTCTGCTTCCGGCATGGAAAAAAGCGTTCTCACATCCATACCGCCTGTTGGAACTTGCCCGCCGCGCGCTGTAAGCGTCCGCGCTGCTTGAGAGCGCTCTTGAAGGGCTCCCACTTCGTCCTTAACTGGCGCTCCACTATAGCCAAAAGCTTTCGCTTTTTGCACCAGCACCTCAATTGGATTTATACCGGCTTTCTGACACTGCTGGCATATTTGGCGCAATTCAGCACCAATTTGTTGTTGCCGTGCCTCTGGGTCTTTCCATTGCGGATAAAGGCTTGCTTGCGCTTGTAAGACACTGTCTGCTCTTTCATAGAGATAGTCCGTGATACTGTCTAAATCTGGATATTTATCTTGTACTTGCGCTTTGGCTTCCTCGAAATAATCCCCCAACTTTTGGCGTTCATATTCCTCTTGACTCATGCGCTCTTGGCTCTCTCTCATATGAGAAAACTCATCAAGCAATTTCTGTTGTTCTTGTACCTTATGACTAAGCCATGCAAAATGTGCTTTTGGGTCGTCTTCTAGGGAGGGAATATTTTCCTCACGGCGGCGCGTGATTTCTTCCTGCATTGCGGCATATTTTTGCGCAAGTTCAATAGCCAATTCACGCGCTTCAATGGCGCTTTGTTCTGCCTTTTGGCGTGCTTGCCGCTCTTGCTCTAGTTTATCAGATTCTATTACATCAGAATTTGGCTGCTCTTGAAGTGGTTCTACAGCTGGCTGTTCAGAACTTTCCTCTGCATCAAAAACTTCCTCAACTTGTTCTGGCTCGACCAACTCAACAGCATTATCACTGGCAAAATGTTCATCATAGATTGCTTGTTCTTCAGGCGTAAACTCTTCTTCCATATTCTGTCCCTTCAACGTGCTATTATATTTTTTGTCAAAACTCGATAGTGTTCCAACTGTGCTTGTAAAGCTTTGCGTTCTAAATCACGCTGCGCTATCTCATTTTTTGCCTGTTGCAACTCAAGCTGCATGCGTGCTTGTTCTTGTTTTAAAAAAAGTTCGATATTTTTCTGCTGCAATGCCGCTTGTTTCTGCTGCGCATCAAGTTGATAGAGTGTGCTCTTTGCTTGCGCTTCCTGCTGTAAAACAGCAATCTTTGCTTGTTGCTCTGGAGTTAATTGCGCCCCTTGGCTTTGTTGCATCATCTGTTGTTGCTGTTGTTCTTGTTGTGCCTGCTGTGCTTTTGCCGTTAAATTTGCTACCAATGTTGCCGGTAGTGGGGAAAGCTTTAAAAGATCTGGAATCATCTCCGGTGTTAAGAAACCACCAAGCAACGGCAACATCTGCGTAATTGCCGCAAAAGTTTTCTCTTTTTCATTGGGGCTTGTCGGTGAATCATCAACAATAATGTCATACTCAAGCGTCGTAACAGCTTCACGCGTCAACGGCACATATTGGGCATTCTCTTGTCCAGAAATACGTACCAAACGCCCATCAGAGAGATAATTCTGAATGAGATAAAGGATAATCTTTCCCTGCCTACACCGATAAAGCTTGAGATTATCAAACAACCCCGCAAGCAAATTAAGCGTTGATTGCCGGCGTGTATTTTCCAACACATTGGCTTGGTTGACCTCCCGTGTTCCAATAAACTCGGCCGATAACCCTGTTACATGCGTTATCGCTTCACGCGATTCATTAAACAGCTGGAAAAATCCATTGGGAAATTGTGCACTTGGCTTTGGTTGAATTTTCCCTCCTGTAAGCGCGCCATTTTTAACCCAAGTAATCGTATCCGTTCGCGCCCAGCTTTCTAACGCTTGGCGATCATCATCGAAAGCGCCTCGTTCTGCCATCAAACCGCCCTTAGACTGGCTATTAAGGATATACATCACTTGGCTAAAATATTTATTCGACCATTTTTGTGGGTCTTTTGCGGGGCGAACAACCCCATAAAATTGCCGTTCTATCTTGTCAAAATATCCCGTTATACACTCCCAACCCAATTGACCAGCTGGAACCATAGGTTGATCGGGGGATTCAAGCAGCTTTCTCCCTAAAAAAGCACGCCTTACAACCTTTTTATTGAAAGCTGCCCCTTGAATATTAGGCATCATGCATTGAAGCTGTTTAAATTCTTCCTCGCTATAATCACGAAGTTCTCCAGTGCTTAAATCGGGCGCTTTATAATATCGCTCGCTTTCAAACCAACGGCATTCAACCAGCGTAACATAGCGTTTCCCAGAACACGGCTCTGAGAGAGAAGACACATTGGAGTCATCATGATACGCATCAAGCGACACATGAGAATCCTCAGAAGCGGTTGTACTATCGATAGCCCAATCGGCGTTAAGATCTTCAACAGCAACATCAGGAAAAAGACTTTTCGCATCCTCAACGGATTTGCGATCAACATACCACATACGCTGTGCGTCAATGAGATTTGGTCTTACAGCATTGGCATCCCAAACCATTTTTAAAGGATCTAAACGTTGAACAGCAGGTATCCCTTCGGGATCTGTATCATAATCAAGCCGCGTATCTGTCCAGCCCATACCGCAAATAACCATATCCTGAAAAGCATCGGAATCGGCATATTCCGCCTCCGCCTCATCACGAAACCATTCTGCTGCTCCAGTAAGCAATTCATTGGGTATTGCTGCTCCCATTTGCCGTGGTTGAAACTGTACTTCGCGCTTATTATTACGCTCCGCCCCAACAATAGCATTCACAAGGGGTGCAATGCGGTTAAAAGTCATGACAGGACGGCGTTGCTCTTTTAAAACCGCAAGATCTTCCTCTGCCCATTGACGACCATTATAAAAATCAAAATCTTCACGCGCCTGTTCACGCCATTCATTAACATGTTCAATATCTTCTGCGTACCAAGACTTTAAACGCTTATAGATTTCATATTCATCGAGGATTGTCGTTTTTTGAAAGTCTTGATCTAGAATGCCATCCATGATGCCGCTTCTCTTTCCATAGTGCAATAACGCTCTTGCTTGGGTTTGACACTAGGTGCTTCATAGACAATGCACATTAAACCAAAGGCATCCGCCCCATGGCTCGACCAATCATGCTCTGCACCCAAACCAATGCCGCGCTTCTCATCCCATTTCTCGTGATACCAATTCAGTACTTTGCGCCCTGCTACCGTCATCTCTTCATTGAACCAAACAGACGGCAAAATACGCCGCACCGCCTCTATTCGCATTTTCACAGCGCCTGCCCCTTGATTAGGGATCACTTGCGTTTCAAAACCCGCATCATTTAAAGCACTCTCAAAACTCACATTGTGCACACGGTCTCTGGTCGCACCGTCATGTGGGAGAACCATCAATGCCTTCTCATAACCATTTTGACGCAACCAACCGATATGCTCCGATAATGGTTGTCCTTGTGCTTCATAATAATTAAGCACTCTGATTTCTCTACCAACAAATTGCGCTATCCATATCGCTGTGGCATCTGCCTTAGCACCCGTGCCCCCAATATCCCAAAAGGCGCGTATCTGCATTAAAGGATCACGAGCAACGCGCCCTATCCGCCCCTCCTGCTCGGCTGCCAACATTTCCTTTTGATAATAAGCGCCTTGAACCGCTGTAAGATAAGCCCCTTCCCAGATATGCTTATAGGTCTCTGGACGGTTTCTCAGATCATCCAATCGCGCTTCATTCAAGATCTTGGGAAACTTCGGATTGTCTAACCAGTTGATCTCAACACGCTTGATTGCCTCATTGTCTGAAAAGCGAAACCGCTTCTCAACGGGGGCATTCTCTCGAAGAGGGTTCCATGTCACCCATAACTCTGCTCTCCACCCCTCTCCCTCTTCACGCAAAGTCGGTATAAGCGTTTGCCAAGCTGTCTCTGTAACGGGCTCTGCCTCATCAACCCAACAAAGCAAAATACGCCCCATAGACTTGATACTGGCTATATTGCGGTCAAGACCAGAAAACTGAAAGGCTATACGACCATCAATTGACTTAATCGAAGATTCCCCAACCTTGTAATAGTCCTTTAAAAAGTCATGCGCTTCAATGGCGCGCTTAATTTCCTCCAATGAACTTTCTGCCAAAGAATTCTGAAACTGACGTGCACAAAGAATAGTGCCCGATATCCCTTGCATACCAAATTGATAGCCTTTTAAAGCAGCCATCAAGGCAAATGATCTTGTCTTTCCAGACCCTCGTCCACCCCAAGCCGCTCGTACCAAAGCCTTACCTGTAAAAATCGGTATAAGCTTTGGTACAATATTAATCTGTCGTGTTGTCATTGACCAAAGGCGCGATTTCTACACGCGTTATCATCTTAATGGCTCCCCCATCTTCCCCTGTCACTTGAAGAGGCAAAATCTTCCCCAACAATGCCAAATAAGCAGCGGGGCATTTGATTGCCTGTTTTTCGAGATAAGAGATCAAACCATCATCACCATATTTCTTACCAGCGCGCTCTGCTGCCTTAAGCACTGCTTCTTTCAAAATACGTGTCGTTTTATTTGGCACGCCTTTTACCCGCCCTTGACCTGCCTTTGGGGGCGTTCTTTTTGCAAGTTTTTCAGTGGTTTTCATGTGTGTTTCTTTTTGTAAACAAGACAATAAAAAAACCCCGCAAAAGCAGGGCTCTGAATAATCAGATAAACTTATAAGAAAGGTTATACCTTTACCGTAATTCTAGACGCAATTCGACTAGTACAGCAACGCCATAAAACACTATTTTTCATATCCTGTCAACAAAAAAATCACGATATTGTGTGTTTTTTATTTTTTTCACCTAAATCTAGTGTCGTTAACAACCAACCACTCACAATTGTATCTTCTAAACGAATCAATTATATGACTAGAAACTAATAAAAAGCGGGGGAGAAACTATGGAACCAATATCAATATATTTGGGTGCAATAGTAGAAATAATTAATATACTATTTATATCAGGTTCTCTATCTCTTCGAGTTTTGACAGCAATATCGATTATTTCTATTTTCTGGTCAATCTTTAGATATAGATTTTCGACGCCCTACTGGGAAATAGGTGATAATTATTGTTATGATAGTAGTGATTTCACGCACGTACTGATATCTATAGCTATAATATCTACAGGAATCCTTCTCTACGAGTCCTTAGATGTGGGAATAATAGTACTTGTAATTACAATACCAATCATGCTGTTTTTGTTTCTTTTGTATGTAGAGATCGAAATCACAATTTGCCTAGTAATAGGAATCGCTATACTTCATTTTTTCGGAGTCCCAACAACAATTTTGTTAGTAATAACAATCTTCCTTGTTGGTCTGTATGAGTTTTTAGCATCAAAAGGATTTAAAAGTTTTTGCGATACTCATAATAATCTAGTTAATTCCTATAATTCAGTGCTAAAAGACCGTGACAATGCTGTTAGGGAACGAGATGAGGCGATTGAAGAACGGGACGAATTAAAAAAGAAACTCAAACATTTAAATTACTCAGATGATTACTTTTAAATCAACACAGCGACAAGCTTTTGTGAAAATATCTGTCCAGCCTTTGCTTCAGTTTTCTAACACCTAATCGTCCAAGCCAAGCTCTTTCCTCACCTCTTCAGAGCTATAAAAAGTACCCTCTCCCCTTCGAACGCGCTCTCTTACTTGTGAAGCTAAATAATAATCCTCTGCTTCCTCTATTCCACGTTCAATAATCTCACGCAAATAAAAAGACTTTGTACGTCCTGTCTTAGCAGCTAAATTATTCAAACGTGTTTCGAGATCACTTGGCAATCGAATAGATATCGTCATAACACAATCCTCATATTTGTATTCACTGTAATACAAATATAACGAATTGTACAGAAAAACGTTTCGCGTCATAGCGAAAGAAACAACATACAACATTTACCATTTAGTTTTTCTGTCAAAATATTTATGAAGCGCGTTAAGAGCGACCCGCAATGAATTCACAAGATGTGGTAATGTTTGGTCTTCTATAACAATATATTGTATTGCTGCATAAAGATTATACTGTCTATAGAGATGTTGTGTTTCTTTTATCGCCTCTTGCATATTAGAAAACTGTTCTGTTGCAAATTCAACCCATTTTTCTCTTGCTTTGTCATCAGAAGATGATGGTATTTCATCATAAACAGCGCTTGGTAAACCTTTTGCACACAAATAGTCATTTTTTACTTCAAGATATTTTTGCGCAGCATCATACTGGTCTTGAGTAAGCACACCTTGCAAACAAAGCCGCCCAACATAAGTACCAGCAAGCGGATTTTTAGCCTCTTCAATCGTCAAACCAAAGCGTTTAGCACGCATTTCAATTGCCAATTGATTAACAGGATCTTGACGTACTTTCACTTGTGAAATGTAAGCATCTTTCTTTTTCATACATCCCCTAATCTGTGGGAGCCCACATGTTTCTCTTTGTTATATTTTATCAATCAAAATGGTATGCTGTCATTAAGAGAGGTACTATGATCAGCAGCACCTGAAGCGATAGCATAATTTTGAGAAGTAATAGATGAAGGGGCAGATTGCTCTTTCTTTGTATCAAGCAAATACAACTCGCCTTTGAATTGCGGTAAAATAATCTCTGTTGTGTAACGGTCATGCCCATTTTTATCTTGCCATTTGCGTGTCTGTAATTTTCCTTCTACGTAAACTTTTGAACCTTTGTTTAGATATTGAAGTGCAATTTTTGCCAAATGTGGATTAAAAATCACAACTGAATGCCATTCTGTTTTCTCTACTTTTTGATTGGTTTTTTTATCCGTATAGCTTTCAGAAGTTGCTATACTAAAATTGACTACTTCTGTTCCAGAATTCATTGTTTTGCTTTCGGGATCAGCACCTAAACGCCCGATTAACATCACTTTATTTAGCATGTTTTTTTACCTTAAACTTGTATTTTAATACATACAAAATCCTAGCATGATTTGCATATTTTTTCAATTATTTCAAAAGGATATTATTGTTTTTTAACATATAAAATTATGTTTTAAAGCGCTCTTTGATAAATAATCAATTGACATAAATGCATGGTGTATAGTATCAAGTATCAAGAGGGTATATATGGCAATCGTTAGTTTTAAGCATAAAGGGTTGAAATTATTCTTTGAAAGAGGAGTCTGCAAAGGCATACAACCCGCGCATGCTAAAAAATTAGCAAACATTTTAGTAATTTTAGATACAATATCCGCGCCTGAACAAGTTACTCTTAAATCGTATCGTCTACATGCGCTTACGGGCGATTTAAAAGGTTACTGGTCAATGCGTGTCAATGGAAATTGGCGTGTTACCTTTCGTTTCATTGGGACAGACGTTGAACTGGTTGATTATCAAGATTACCATTGAGTTTTGAGGTGTTATTATGATGTACAATCCTCCACACCCTGGCGGCATTTTGAAAGAAGAATTGCTTGATGAATTAGGGTTAACAGTAACAGAAGCTGCAAATCGTCTTGGCGTTGCACGTTTAACTTTATCCCGCGTCTTAAACTGCCATGCAGCGATTAGCATTAATTTAGCTTTACGGTTAGAAAAAGCGGGTTTAAATGATGCGGAATTCTGGCTTAAATTGCAACAAAAGCATGATTTGTGGCAAGCTCGGCATAACAGCCCAATCCCACATATTTCACCTTTAGAGCAAGTAGGGCATCTTTAAAATCAAGCAGCCCACGATAGTTTTTTATGCTCTTGTTGATTTTATCTATAAACGTTCGGAAATTTTACTATGGCTTTTTAACTGAGCACTGTAGTGTGTAAATAGATATATTTATTAAACTGCGTGTATGTAACATAAGAAACAATACACAAACTAAAAAGGAATACCAAAGAGCAATATCTGAGTACCAAAGTATAGTATCCAATGAAAAAGAAAGCTTGTACTCCACGTACTTAGAAATAATAGGTAAAGAGACCGTTTCTTTATAACTACTTGGGAAAATTAAAACGACAAGCGCTACACTTATTAGCTTTAAAAGTCGGTGCATATATTGTTGTAAATCACGTGTTAGTTTCACCCAACCTGTTGTATTTCCGCATTTGTATTTTGGGTTGTTTTGCAACTCAGAAGGAGTATTGGAATTGCATAAAATTGCAAAAACCGTTGTGACTATTACCAAAGAAACAGATGCAAATATCAAAATACTTTGAATAAAGTAGGGATTTTTTTTTATTCCTAAAAAACATAAAAATATAAAAGTTATAATGCCACACAAGGCTCTTAGCTGCTTATCTGTAAACATATTTATTTCCTACGGTATCTTTTTATCGATTTAAACACATGCCTAATCGTAAAATCATCAGCACTTTTCACTAGTTTGCTGCGGACCAAAGCGTTTCATTATCCCACCAATGCCATTTAAAGTTTCTTCAAGCTCTTGCTTGTGAACAAGCGTTATAGGCGTTGAATGCTCTTTCTCTGCTTGTTCTTTCAACTCCTTTTCACGGAATCTCAAAACAGCATTGCGTACAAAATTGGCTTTTCTCAAAAGACTGTTTTCTAAATCTCGACACAACCTGACAAGTTCTCGTGTGCTCGGAAAAAACGTATCGGATAAACAATTTATTTCATCACATAAAATCCGTTTGACCACTGTCATCAGTGACCATGCAGAGACATTTTCCAAAACCATTCCATAGGTCAACGCCATTCCCTCATGGTCTGATTGTTGTGCTATTTTCAAACCACACGACAGCATGCGAATTGCTTTTGCTATATCCTCTTTACCTGCTTTCACTGCGAAGAGCTCTTGCAATTGATCACCAGCCTCTAAAGCAATCGATTCCTGCTGTTTCGTTAATTGGCTGCCATCCTTCAAAACAAACGGACCGCTCGGAGGTATCATCGCATGAATGTGTTTCAAAATACCCTCGATTTCCGATATCAAGGAGACTGTCTGCGATACGCTCCCCAATGCTTTTTTGCTTTTGAGTGTAATTTCCATTGTTTCCACCATTGTTGTTCGTGTTTTTCGTTTTTTCTAAACCCTCGATAGCCCTGCGTACCCAGTTGCGCCATGTTGCTTGCCAATCCGTTTTGCATGCGTCCTTACCTGCCTTGGCATTCCAATAATCTCTAAATTTTGCGATTTCGACTTTGACGCGCTCTGGAGGCAAGCCCTCTGCAATGGCAAAATCGTAATCGGGTTCAAAATCCGCAGGCAATCGACAACCGCGATTAGCTTGCGCTCGTTTAGCTTTTTTGGGAACGTTCTCTTGCTCGTGAATGGGAGGTTGGTTGTCTGATGAGGTTGCGATTTGCTCTGATGTGGTCTCAACAGCAGCAACCTCTGTTGGCTCGTCAACCTGTTCGTTTGTTTCTAAACTTTCAGAACCAATTTCTTTTTTTGCTAAAACGATAGTTTTAGTTTTTTTATATATATTCTTATTCTGGTTCTTTATAGCTTGATTTTGCTTAGCGTTTGCTTCAGCAAAAAAAACGTTTTGCTTATCATTTGCTTCAGCAAAATTATTAACATGTTGTTTTGTATTGTTTTTTGCTTGTGCACCTTTTTTACCAGCCTCACTACGAACTTGCGATATGTGCTCTTTTTTATCAGAAAAATCTTTTAGCTCTTCTTCAACGCGCGTATTCCACAACCCTTTATCTGTTTGGAGAAGTTTGTTATTATTCGTTAAATATTCGACAATAGTCGCAAACTTTTTTTGTGAACAATTGCAAACACGTGCAAGCGTTTGAAAATCTGTTTTAAGTGGTTCTTTTTTTTCATACATGTAAACGAGAAGGGTTATATAAACCCCCCGTTGTTCAGATGTCATTCCATTTGTACCACTTATCCAGTCATACAAATGGAATCTTATCCATGGCATACCATTAGACATGCGCATCCCCTTCTTTCATTAAATATAAATTAGTGATCATAATCCCCCCTTAAGGCTGTTGCGTATTTATGCGTGCGCTGTGACAGAGCGCGTAGTCATAAGTTTAAAAAAATGAACTCACTCAATTCAAAAATACACTGCATGCTTCATCTCGCTGCACTAACTAAATGCGCAGATCGTGTGTATTTCTGTAAACTATCTATAAGATACTTTTTAAAACCATATGCGTCACTATATGCCCTGATAGACAATGAAGGTCCTAAAGTACTTTGAACTATCAAATTATCATTTGCATCAAGAGAAAAATTCCAATCAGAATCATAAAAAATAATTTTGCTGCCGTCTGGAAAATCCATTTCTTTTATTGAATCTTTCAAAATGTGAAAAGTGTAATATGGTCTTTGCAACACCTTTGTAGAGCTTTGCATTTTTTTATGAGAGACATAAAAACAAAAAATCGTGATTACATTGGTCGTAAAAAGCACAATAATCGTTGCGAAATTGTCCATTTTTATTTTCTTTCTTCATATTGAAGCTTCGTCATTTCATTTTGTTCACATGGCTTCATGCAAACAGTGGAACCCTTGACAAAAGAAGGCGTTGGAGGAGATTGTTCATTCCATAACGCTTCGAGAAGATATGCAACGGCTCCTCTTGAAGGAACACCATATTTTTCCCAACGCCATACTGTTGACTTGTTGACGCCTAACCGTGCTGCCATTTCTTTCAGAGTTAAATTCAGATTTTTACGTAACTGTTTTACTGCTATTTTTCCCATAAAAAATAATATGCATTATGAGTACTTAAAAGTCAAGTCGAAATGCATACCAATTATATGCAATATGAATATATTAAGGAGATAAAAATGCTTAGTAACACGATAGACCAATCTGCTAGATTAATAAAAGCGCGTTTAGCGCGTGGTTTTAGAAGTGCTAAAGAAGCAGCTAGATATTTTGGCTGGAACTACTCTAGCTATATACAGCACGAACAAGGATTAAGAGGAATATCACGGGCATCTGCGAAATATGCAAAAGCATTTAGAATTAGTGAAGGATGGTTATTAACTGGAGAGGGAGAAGGCCCCTCCTTTCCAATTCCTGCCACAAAACAAACTGTTGATGAGCAAATTATTAATCTACTGCAAAAAACAACTCAACCAGATAAAGAAACAATTCTTCACCTTTTAAATCGCCTGCATGCAGAAGAAAAAAAATAAAAGCTTTTTTTCTTTCATTACTAAATGTAGAAACCAGATGCATTATTTTGTTATCTAATTCTATATCACTTTTTATTATTTTCATAACCATTCACCTTCCCCTTTCATGAGAATCGTCATTTAGAAAAAATCTTCTTACAAAATTTTTATACCTTTAAAAATAAAATACACATAACGCATATTTTATTGTTGACAAGTATGCATTATGCGTATTATATATATTCCATAAACCACGCACAAACAATTGCCAAGAGGCGTTAGGGAGGAGAAATTATGGAAAATCCAATTCTTATAAATTCTGATGAAATTTTATTAGTTGTCTATAATGATGATCAAAACATTGGTCGGTCGGGACCACTGGATGAAAGCCAAGTTCTAAAAATTATTGACGAGGCAGATGATGCAATCCAAATCTTTCGCATCAATCCTTCTGAAAAGAACTGTGAAGACATTTCTGAAGAGATCGCAGAAGCATATGTAAAAGAAAATATCGAACGTCTCGATGAAGATAGTGAGGTTCATTACTTTATACAAGAAAGTGATGTTTACAATAGACTTTTAGACGAGATCGCAGACGAAAAATATAATGATGAGATTTACGGTACTTACGAACAACAACACCGTTTGCGTCCTTGTGATGTGCTTTAAAAATTCTAAAGGGCGCTTTTAAAAGCGCCTCCCCTTTTCCCATCAATAATTGATTAGAGTAAACTTATGACCACACATGATACTCATATTCATAGTGAAGGATATCTCACGCCTGAAAACGAGGTAGACAACAAAATCGGTTATGTCCAAATGGTCAATGCCCATGTAATGCATAGGTACTTACATTTGAAACAAGATTTTTCCACTTGGTTTAATGATTGTGTTGAAAAGCTTGATCTAAAAGAAGGCATGGATTTTGTTTTTACAAAACAAGAATGGAACAGACAGAAGATTTGTCCAAAATCTGAAATAGAAACAGATAAAACCGATAATCATTATTTCAAAATTCACGCAGCAAGGAAAATTGCTCAAGCAGAACGTCATAGAAACTATGGCAGAATATTATATAAAACCTTGTGTTTTTCTTAATTAAGGGGGGTGATGATGCGAAACTTTATTACAATACCTGAAAACAATTTTCAAAACACAACTGTTCCAACCATGTCTAGTCGTGAAATTGCAGAGTTATGCGGTAAGCAACATGCGCATATTATGCGTGATATTCGACAAATGTTAGGAGAATTATATCCTGAAGGGGGTCAATCCAAATTTGGATCCACCTATTTAGATAAACAGGGTAAGACCCAAAACTGTTACAACCTTCCTAAACGTGAATGCCTTATCTTAGTTTCGGGTTACAGCATGACATTACGTGCTAGGATTATAGACCGTTGGCAAGAATTGGAAAAGCAAGCAGTAACACCACAAATCGACTACTCAAGTCCAAAGGCTATGATTGGCTTTTTGAATTACCTACAAGGTCAAATAGATCAAAAAGACACCATCATTGAAGATTTAACACCAAAGGCAATGGCTCTTGAAAGCTTACAGCGCCATAATGGGCTTTTTGGTCTTACAGAAGCCGCTAAAATACTCGAGATGCAACCAAAACAGTTCATTCTCTTCTTACAGAAAAAAGGTTGGGTTTACAGACGAGCAGCAGGTGGAAATTTGCTTCCTTATCAAGACAAAATCCAAAAGAAACTTATGGATTGTCCAACCATCACACTTCAAACCGCAAGTGGAATAGAAAAAGTCATTCCTTGCGCAAAAATCACAGCAAAAGGAATTGGTGTGCTGTCTCAAGAGCTTAAAAGACAAACCATGCATTAAGAGGAGGTTATTATGATAAAAAAGAAATACGAACTGACTGATGAGACAATCGAAGTTAATGGCAGAACTCTCCACCGCATTCGCGCCTTACGAGACTTTGGAAACGTCGAGAAAGGCGATTTAGGGGGTTTTATAGAGCATGAGGGCAATTTAAGTCACGAAGGGGATTGCTGGGTTGGTGATAATGCATGGGTTTATGAAGGTGCCCGTGTTTATGATGATGCACAAATTTCTGATAATGCTCAGATTTTTGGTAATGCAGAAGTTTACGAGGGTATACATTTTTATGGATATACAGAAGTTTACGGTGATGTACGTGTTTTTGGTAACTGCGATGCTATATACATTGTCAATGATGCAGGTGCTTATGGGCATGTTGATAATACTGACCTCATCTCAACTAGAGAACAAACTAGATGAGAAAATACGAACGACTAATCTTATAGTCTCTCTATAAACCGTTTCTAACCACACAAACAACTTTTTAAAACATGCGTGATTCACGCCACGGGAGAATTGCGCTCAAATAGGAGGAAATCAAGATGAAAAATTCCACTCTTTTAAAAGAAATAGCAAGAAAATATGGATTTTCTGCTGAAGAATTTCAAACCACAATCATAAAAACTTGTATTGGAGATAAAAATGCTAGTGTCATCACTGATGCGGAATTTATTACTTTTCTTTTTGTTGCCAATACTTATGGACTTAATCCTTTAACTAAAGAAATTTATGTATTTCCTAAAAAAGGCGGCGGCATGATCCCTGTTGTTTCTATCGACGGTTGGATAAAGATCATCAAATCAAATCCTAACTTTGATGGCATGACCTTTCAAGATCAACTCGATAAGGATGGGAATCTCATTGCTATCAAATGTGCTATTCGTCTCAAAGGAATTAAGGATCCTATCGAAGTCACCGAATATCTCAAAGAATGCGAACAAGAAAAAAGTGAAGCATGGAAAAAATATCCAGCACGCATGCTACGTCACAAAGCCACTATACAATGTGCTCGCTATGCTTTCGGATTTTCTGGTATTTATGAAGAAGATGAAGCCGCACGTATCCATGAAGCAAACCATAGCATTCCAAAAAAAATGGTTTCTCAAGATATGATTATAAAAATCGAAGAATTAATCGAACAAACAGAAACGGATAAAAATAAGCTTCTCTCTTATGCAGAAGCAGAAGAACTAACAGATATGTCTTGTGAAAAAGCAGAATTGGTTTTGGGGCATTTGGAAAGAAGAAAAAATTTTCAAAAAGAAAAAGCTCTACAATCGCTCCCACCACAAGAGCAACAAACGGCGGTGTGAGATGGAACAAAGAACAGCAGAATGGTTTCAAGCAAGGCTAGGAAAAGTCACTGCTTCAAACGTTTACAACGTACTCAGTAAGACAGCAAAAGGTTTGCCTACAAGCAAATATGAAGACTACAAAACGAAACTCATGACAGAACGCTTAATAGAGGGAATAAGCCAATCTTATACAACACCTGCTATGCAATGGGGTATTGAGCATGAAGAAGATGCCTTAAGAGAATATGAATTCATTTATGACGCAGAAGTCACAAGATGCGGTTTTATTTCACACCCAAAAATGGAAATGGCTGGTGCAAGTCCTGATGGGTTCATTGGAGAGGACGGTTTAATCGAAGTCAAATGTCCACAATCAACCACGCATTTGCGCTTCTTTATGTATGACGAAATCAAACCTGAATATATCGCACAGATGCAATTTCAAATGGCATGCACTGGACGCAAATGGTGTGATTTCATTAGCTATAATCCAAACTTTGTAGGCAAATCTACTGGTTTGAGAATGAAAGTCAAACGCGTCCTCCGTGATGAGAAACACATTGAAGAGATCAATAAAGCGGTCGAGATTTTTTTAGGGGAAATAGAACAAGAGATGCAAAAGATTTTGGCAAAAGCTGCTTAAACATATGGGGGTGCTCTCTCCTCCCAGCACCCCCGCCCTTTCCTAACAACTTTTAAGTAATGCATGATTCACGCTACGGGTGGATTGTGCGCAAATCAAGGAAATAAACCATGGAAAAGAAATATGAACTTACTGATGAAACAACTGAGGTTGATGGCAAAACTCTCCACCGCATTCGTGCCTTACGAGACTTTGGTGGTATTAAAGCAGACGACCTAGGCGGTCTTATAGAGCATGAAGGCAACTTATCCCATGAGGGCAATTGTTGGATTTGGTATAAGGCTTGTGTTTTTGGAGATGCCCGTGTTTATGGCAATGCACTTGTTTTCGATGAAGCAAAAGTTTCCGATAATGCACATGTTTACGAGAGCGCACACGTTTTCGATGAAGCGCGCGTTTACGGTCGTGCAGAAATTTATGGAGAAGCAAAAGTTTACGGTGAGGCATGCGTTTACGGCAGGGCAGAGGTTTACGATTGTGCACGCGTTTTCGATGAAGCACGTGTTTACGATAAGGCAGAGGTTTACGGTTGTGCACGCGTTTACGATTATGCAAAAGTTTTAGAAAATGCACATGTTTACGGTTATGCATATGTTTCCGATAAGGCAGAAGTTTATGGCAATGCAAAAATTAAAGACGGACATGTGTGCGATAGTGCAAGGATTTATGGTGATGCTAAAATTTATGATCATGCAGAAGTTTACGGTAATGCATGCGTTTCCCATAATGCAGAGGTTTATGGTTATGCCAAGGTTTTTGGTGATGCCTTGGTTTTTGGCAATGCACATGTTCATGGGCGTGCAAAAGTTTACAATGATGCACGCGTTTACGATGAAGCACGTGTTTATGATAAGGCAGAAATTTACGGAGAAGCAAAAGTTTACGGTGATGCAGAAGTTTATCGTAGCGCACACGTTGATGACTATAACGCCATATCAACTGGAGAAAAGACCAGATGAAAAAATATGAACTGACAGATGAAACAATCGAAGTTGGGGGCAAAACTCTCCACCGCATTCGTGCTTTAAGGGATTTTGATGATGTTAAAGCAGACGACCTAGGCGGTTTTATACAAAAAGAAGACAATCTAAGTCATGATGGCAATTGCTGGGTAGGTGATGATGCAAAAGTCTATGGTTATGCCAAGGTTTTTGGTGATGCACATGTTTATGGAAACGCTCGTGTAGATGGTCATGCAAGAATTTATGACAAAGCCAAGGTTTATGGTGATGCTTATATTAATAACATTGCTGATATTTACGAAAATGCATGTGTTTTTGGTAGTGCATCTGTTACCGGAGAAACTAATATTTTTGGCAATGCGCAGATTTTTGGACATGCTCGTGTTTTTGCCAGTGCACAAATCTACGAGAATGCACAAGTTTCCGGTGGCGCATTTATTAGTGGAAAAGCTAAAATTTATGGAAATGCTAAAATTTATGACGGTTCATTGATTTCCATCAGAGCAAAAGTTGGGGGAAATGCCCAAATCTGTGGTTATGCATTTATTCATGGAAACGCAGAGATCATCAATGATGAAATCATCACAACGGGCGTGAGGCAATAAACCATGGAAAAAAAATACGAACTTACTGATGAAACAATCGAAGTTGGGGGCAAAACTCTTCACCGTATTCGTGCTTTAAGGGATTTTGATGATGTCAAAAAAGGAGATCTTGGTGGCTTTATTGAAAAGGAATATAACTTAGGTCATAAAGGTAATTGCTGGGTGTATGATGATGCCAAGGTGTATGAAAGCGCTACCATTTTTCATAATGCTAAGATATTTGATGGCGCTTGTATTAGTGGAAATGCTTCAGTTTATTCTGATGCACAAGTTTACAGTCGTGCTGTTGTTTACGGTAATGCCAAGGTTTCTGGTAGTGCACATGTTTTTGGTGATGCTGTTGTTCGCGACAAATCTCATGTTTGCGGTGATGCAGAAGTTTACAATGACGCACGTATTTATGGTGACGCAGCAGTTTTTGAGAATGCACGAATAAAGAATAGTGCCAAGGTTTACGACAATGCTCGTGTATATGGGAACGCAATAATTTGTGGTCCTGCTCTCATTTATAACAATGCTAAAGTTTATGGTGATGTCATTATATCATGCTCCAATTTCACGTATGAGGATGATGTTAATTATGGAAATGTTGAGATTTTTGGAGATGCAAAAGTTTATGATAGTGCTCGCATTTATGACGCAGTCAAGATTTTTAGAAATGCCGAAATTCGTGGATTAGCTAATATTCGCGGAAACACGAGAATTCCTCAAGACATAAAAATTTAACAACCAACCAGCCTTTTAACACCAGCGTGATTCACGCCACGGGAGAATTACATCTAAAATGAAGGGGAATAAACATGCCACACCGCCCACCTACTATCACGCAACCAGCTATTGCTCGTGCTTTAAGAGAAGCTAAAAAACAAGGATGTGAACTCATAGAAATCAAACCTACAGGGGAATTATTAATTCATATCAATAAAACCATAACACCAACAACGACAGATAATACTTATAGCATTGACGATTTTCCACCGCTTGAAAATGAACAAGAAGACTACGAGACCAGCAAAAGCTGCCCCTCTGTCGACGGTATAAAGTTTTAGCCATGCCAAAACGCCGTCCACCGCATCTTGTTCGTGAACGTACACGCCATGGTAAAGTTATATGGTATGTACGTATTGGTCATGGACCACGGTTTCGGATTGAAGGAACCTATGGAACGCAAGAATTTGTTGACAATTATACGCTGGCTATTAAACAAGCGCAAAATGGCTCCTCCAAAACAAAGAGGCATACCAGACTCACAGAATGGTCTTTCGATTGGTTGTTGCATCAGTATTTACAAAGCATGCAATGGCATAATCAATCAGAATCTACTAAAAAAGTTAAATATCGAATTCTGAATAATGTTTCTAAACATATCGGTGATCGTGCATATAAAAGCATAAACAAACAACACATTCTTGAAGCCGTAGATAGAAGGCGAGAGACCCCCGCGGCGGCAAAACATTTTTTGACCTCTTTAAACGGTCTCTTTAATTGGGCGGTTGATAATGCCCTTTTAAATAGAAATCCTGCCTTTAATATAAAAGCACCAAAATCTTTAAACAGTGAGGGATTACTGCCATGGCTAGAAGAGGACATAGACAAATATTATCACCGTTGGTCACATGGTACACATGAACGCGTCTGGATTGATGTTCTTCTTTATACAGGCTTGCGTCGTGGTGATGCCGTTCGTATCGGCTGGAAAGACGTCAAAGATAATATCATTTATCTCAAAACAGAAAAGAGCCAATTTAAAACAGATGTTTTTCTTCCTATTTTACCAGAACTAGAGGAAACCCTTAAAATTGGTCCCATAGGTGATGAAACATTTATTTGCGGTAAAGAAGGTAAAAAACTGACCAAAGAAAGTTTTGGTAATCTGTTTCGTAAAGCTTGTAATGCGGCGGGTATTAAAAAATCAGCGCACGGATTACGAAAATTAGCAGCAACACGTGCAGCCAATGCTGGTGCGACAGTTTCGCAAATGAAAGCGCTTTTTGGCTGGACAGAAGATAAAATGGCATCCCTTTATACCAAAACAGCTGATAGAAAACGACTTGCAATAGAAGCGATCAAAAAGCTACAAAAAAGTTCGGGATAAACATGAAAATAAGTTAAAAGAATCAATGGAATCAAAATTCCCGAACTTATATATAACCTATTGATTATATATAAATATAACGTTCCCACCCCCTCCGCCACTGTAGCTTGCCAGCGGGTTTTGTATATTTTGCCACTAGGTTTTGTACCAATTTATTTTTTCTCAAAGAGTTTTAAAGTGGTTCTCAAAGGATCTTCAAAGACCTTTCAAAGATCATTTAAAGCCTCTTTTTCTTTTCTGCTCAAAATCACAATTTGAGATGATCAATCAAATTGACTGATAATTTTTCTGTATCCTAAGCATACTATCAAAAAGAGAAAAAGCGTTTAAGCAATTCGGTCAACTTGACCAAATTGCTCTTCAGTCTGCAATTGTGCAATGTTTGCACCATTGCTCCTTTTAGGAATTGGGTAAACATTATCCTATTGCTGTACTCATGCAATTGGATCAACTTGATCCTATTTCTCGTTTTAGCAATTGGTGCAAGTTGCACCTATTCCTTACCTCCACACCAAAGTGCGAACTTTTGATTTTGGTCTCAATACTCTTCAACACCGATCAAAGGGTCAAGTCGACCCTTTGATTTTTTGTCACTCAGAGTTTTCCTTTTCTCTTGTTTTGTTTCCCTTGTCCGGTGCTTCGAGTGTAATTTCTGTGGTGTATCCGCTTTGTTTCTCATAGCAGTGGGTGACAGTGGAAGCTTTCCATGGACCATTGATTTGCATACGAAACCCTTGAAGAAGCAGAGGTTGATCCGCCATGATTTCGGGTCGCCCCTCAAGGGTCAAAGAACCACTGCCCACAGCACGACACAACCTGTCCGACTCGGAAGCAGCAGCAGCTCGTGCTTCCTCCTCACAAGTGTAACAAGTCCGTAAACGCCGCACGGGACCGCTAACCCCTGTCTGATGCTTGATGTGGCATTGCTGCCCTTGTGAGCGATCAAAATAAGCAGCTTCAATGGTGCCATATTGCGTGCGTGGCTCTAATGTGAATTCCCAGCTGGAACAGTCATGCTTATGGATGTCGAGTGCTGGTAAGTTATCTCCGCTTAAAAATAAAAACTTATTGTCCTTGATCAAAAAACGTGCCTGCATGCGGTCGGCAAGGCGGGTTAAAAAATCAACAGCCGATTGATCTGTACGAATCACATAAGGTAAAGTTTGTTGAGTGAACTGAGGACTGACCTTTGCTTGATAGCCATGGCGTTTGGCCAGTGTCTCAACAATCTCACCAACAGTTTTGTGATCAAAATGCTCACTCGCCTGTTCTTTGAGTTCTTTGCGCATCGAAGCACTTTTACCGCAAAGGCGTAAGATCTCTCCATCACTGCCCCCACAACTCACAACCGATTTGACAACAAAACGCCCCATAAAAGCACTGATGCTGTTCTCATAGCCAAAGATCACCTGCAGAGCGTTGCCCGTTTGCGGAACCTCTAAATCATTGCCACTATCATCAAACTCTGCTTCAAATGTATCGGCTTCATTACCGGCATGGTCCGTAATGGTTGCAGTTAAAAGACGCTGGT
>NZ_JBHIMW010000011.1:0-10814 GCF_042194445.1 Bartonella sp. MF74HXZ
GTTTCCAGTGTTTTTGGTTATTATGGTTATAGAAGCCGTAAGGATACTTTCATGCTTTAAAACTTCTACCTCTAAAGCAAACACATAAAAAGCTGCACACATGATGCAGCTTTTTTTGCAAAATTTCCTGATTGCCATTTTGTATCATTGTCTCTCATATCAGATAACTTCGCCAGTCTATAATCCTTCAATACTCCCCTTTCAAAAAACATAAGGAGTTGCTCATCGCTGCAAATAGGCATTGTGCTTATTTTGAAGAGAGCTCTGAAAACTTCCTTTCTCAACTGATCATCAAGAAAAACTAGACAAAACGCGGGATATCCCATAAATACGCAGAAGGAAATTGTACCTTTAGCATCTTGGGGAGGAGCATTGTGGCAAAGAAAAAATCTATGATTTTCGTCCAAATGGGACTTTTCCTTGTTTTGGGCTTTAGCAGCTTTGCCGATGAAACGGCTCAAGTTACATTTGCTCTACACTTAGCAGAAAGCACAGCTTCTATTTCAATGCTGCTGTTTGCAGGGCTTATCGGGGCAATTTGTGCCGGACCAATTGCACCACGTCTCTTGCATCGCTTCCAACCGACACGAACAGTACCCATTGTTTTATTGTTTGAAGCACTCTTTATAGCCATAGCTGCAATCGCCAACCAATTTTGGATTTATATTGCACTTTCTTTCGCACTGGGTTGTGCTGGTTCAATCTTTTGGTCCGCAATCCTCGTTTCCGTCCCAGAATTTGCAAACAATGATCAGCAACTAGATCGACTAAACCGCGTTATCCAAACAGTTCGTAATCTTGGCTATATTGCCGGACCACTGCTAGGGGGTGTGTTGTATGGTCTATCGAACGGGCAAAAAGGATTGTTTGCGCTGTCAATCATGGTTCTTTTTGCCACCTTTATCACTCTCTTCTGTTTTAAAAGTTTAAAAATTCATGCGCAAACGACAAACACAGCGCAGCAAAGCAAAAAAGGGCTAGACTTAAGAGGTCTTTTGCGTAAAAAAAATGTTGTCTATGCTCTTTCTCCCCTCATCATTACCATCATCCTCACCTCTGCTCTCAACGTCTTATCGATTGTCCGCATTCGTACCGATCTCAACTTAAGCGCTGAAACCTATGGAGTGATCACAAGCATGGTAAGTCTTGGCCTCGTGGTTGGTCCACTCTGTTTCTCCAGCCTTTTTCATCGCTTTGGCAATGCCGCTGGTGCATCACTTGCCGCTGCAATCATTGGCTTTGCAATTTTCTGCTTTTCCCTCACACACATTGTGTGGCTGATGATGCTGTCATTTTTCATCCTTGGGAGTGCAAACGGTGTGCAAAATGCTCTAATGGCAAGTTTTATGATGAAAGCCATTCAAAAAGAACAGCGAAACAGTCAAATGCCCGCCTATCTCTTCATCATACAAACATCCGTATGCCTTGGCTTTCTTGGAGCTGGTTTTGTCCATGTTCATCATACCCAAAGCACACTGTTTATCATTGGCATCGCCACAATGATCGCAGGCATATTAGGTTTTATCTTGAACAGTGCCGTACAAAAAAAGGAACAGAGAGAATTTGAGAATGGTTAGTGGACTGGGCTGTTTTCTCCGCAAGCAAACAATGCCCCAAAATGGCATAACAATCACCACCCGATTAAATCGTTGTATCTCTCATGCAACCCCATACCAACCCAATAGAATTTTGATAAACCACTCCTTAATGTAGAGCAACTAACAAGCCTCCCCAAAACTTGATATTTTAAAGTAAAAAAACGATAACATCATGCAACAAGATCCTATAGGCTTAAACTTTTACAATGGAACAGGCGGCTATGTGTGGCAACTGGCAGACTATATGCGACATGACTTGAATGAAAACATCCACACCTTTGCCTTACAAAAACCCACACCGACCATAGCAATCAATTCTTTTGCCGTTTATCCACGCAAATTAGCCCCCCTAGCACATATTCAATGGGCAAAAGATGTAAAAATAATAAAAAATAAACCAGCACTCATTAGCAAACGCCAAATTCAACCTATCACCGTTGTTTCCACCAAAAGCCGTGCTTTTGCTGGATTTGATTTGCTAACATTTGCAGCACTTCATAAGAGCTGTTCTGTTCAGTCCTTGAAAGAAATCAAACTCAATGGTTACCTTTTTGACGTGGACAGTCTTTTAATATCACTATTGCGACACGGTCTCATCAAAACAGATCAACAAGCCTTTTCAGAAAATGATGCAACGGCTCTTTTACGAGAGCCAACATATATTATCATAGATTCTTCTCTTGGCACTCTTGCCATTAATCAACTCAATGGGCGCACAATCCGGCTGAATGAAAAAACCAAACCTCTCTTGCAAAAAGCCACAACAGAAATGCATCTTCAACATCCCATAGAACAAACAACCACGTTTTTTATAAAAGCAGGAATGCTGCGATTGGTAAAATGATAAGGATCAAAAGATGTCCCTGATAAGACCCGATATGAGAACAGAAAACAGTGCTGAGCTTATTTACACGCTCATTCAAATGGCAAGACCGCACACAGTCATTGAAATCGGTGCGGGGGATCGTACGCGCTTGATTGCTAAAGCACTTCAAAAAGCGAAATTATCATGGCAACAAGATAAAAAGCTTTTAGAATCCTCCACCTGGGAAGAGCGCACAGCTTTGCTTGATCCTTCAGGAATTCCTGAAAATTACGAACCACAACTGATTACAATTGATGATTTTACAGCCAAAGGTCAATCAGCAGAAGAAGTATGGCAAGAACTTCTTAAAGATGGCATTAAAAAAGACACTGTAACATTTATCAATGAGAATTTCTTCTCTCTTGATGAAAGCACCCTCAAATCTTGGGGACCAATAGATTTTGCTTGGATCGATGCTGGAACTCCAGCAGATGATGTGCGATTTGTTATAACCCTTTGGGAACACATCACCGCTGGTGGTTATCTATGTCTGCATGAACCAACAATGACAACAACAATTGCTCTCAATGGGGCACAACGGGGTCAAAGTATCAGAACTCCTTTGTGGGAAGAAATTCTCTACCGGCTTGATGGCTCCTATGAGGCTTTAACACTCCCCGAAAACCACAAATATCGCCAAAGTGGTCTGGGAATTATTCGCAAACGCACCCCTACCGAACAAATTGTACGCGCACAATCGCTACAAGCAGAGCTCATAGAAATCAATGAACTGCCCATTCGCAATGATCTTTTGCCCATGGGAAAAGAAACCCTTCGCAAACGCGATACCCGCAATTCACTGATCTCTGCCATGACCTCACCTACACTGCGCGCTGTTTATGCCGCCATTATCCTTGGTGCGAAAAATCTTTCCGAAGTCCTCAAACATGTCGATTCAGATGCGAAAAACATTCACAAATCCATCAATCGCCTTTTGAACCTCGGACTTATTCACAACACAACAGAAGGATTTCAAGCCGAAGAGACACTGTGGAAAATGCTAGAAAATAAACATGAGCGGAATAGGGAAAATTTAAGCGACCGCCATTTAGAAACAGAAGAGATGCTATCAAAAATTGCACAAGCCTTTCAGAAGCAAAAAATCTATAGCGAAACGGAAGTTTCCAAGATATGCAACCTCTTTACGATAGACTTTGCCCGATTACGACGCACTCTTGTTGAGAGGGGTTTTTTACAACGCCATGGAGGCAAATATCAACGCATGCGCTAAAAGAGAATTGAAAAATGTTAGCGAACTCTATCGTTTTTCTTCTATATTTCAAGAGAATGAATAACCTTCCACTAAAAAAATATAATTTCATTAAAAGGTTATAAAATCATTCATCTCATTCATATGTTGACAATCTATGGAGGGGTTAGTACATCCCCTTTATAAAGGATACAATGGAAAAGCAAGAATGCGGGGTGCCATTTGGTTATCAAATAGCATTAGAAACAGTCAAAATCATCAGGAGAAGATATGGGATCAAGGTCTCAATGATCTTACCGATTATTGCGGACACATCAGGAAACAGTGTTGTTGCTCAACCCAAATCATGCTCGATATTTCTAAAAACATCGTAGACAAAAAAATAACATTCTTGCAGTGGACTGGCTGGTGAATTGATAAAGAGACTATTTCAACGAAATGTGTACAGCGGAAACAGGGCTGACAAAACTTCCTCAACAGATACAACAAAATATATTTGATCATTTAACGACACTTCTATGGAAATTCCATGGGCAAAAATAAAATAACTTTTTTCATCTATAGCACAGTTTTTCTTTCTGAGTTTTCCTTTTTCTTTGTACTCCCTCTGATTGGAAACTCTTCTCTCATAACTGCTGCCAATGTTGCGTTTTATCTCTCTGGATCGGTAATCCTTGAAAGCATTCTCATGGTAACCACAACGAGTTTATTAGAAAGACTTTCTCGTAAACTCTTAATGGCTACCGCCTTTATTTTAAGGAGTAGCGCTTTTGTATGCGTTATCCTATCGCTCACGCCTTCTGCATGGTTGATCTTTTTTACCTTAATGGCTTTTTCGAAAGCACTTTCCAAACCATTTTTGCGAGAAATTTTATCAGAACATCTCAAGGGAAGTGCTCTTAAGCGCGCATTAACCCTCTATTCATTTTTTCAAAACGCTGCGGTTGTTATCGCCCCTCTTGTTGCAACAAGTGCCATAAAGTACAATGCGTCAGTTTTTTTGATGGCTTTTTTTGCACTCATTAGTTTGTATCTTTGTTTTCTATCTCTCAAAATTGTTTATCATTACCCCCATAAAACATTATCTCTTGAAAAGAATAAAAAGATTAAAAAAACTCTTCTTTTTTCTTTAAAAACAATAACACATAATCGTTCTATTTCTTATTTGCTGGTCACGGCTTTGCTTTGTGCATTCCTCATGGGAATTTTCATCACCACCACAACACTTCTCAGTAAATTTGATAGCACTCTCGCTCCTTATAGTGGGATTTTCTTTTCAATTGTTGGCATCAGCATTTGTATCTGGCAGGGGGTAATCAATAAACATCTCACCCTTTCCGATAAAGCAACTTTTTATCTTCTCTGCTTTATGGGAAGTTTCTCCTCGTTTTTCCTCATAAGTGGGGTCTTTACCGCTGTGACTGCATTAGTTGCCTACAGTGTCTATGAATCTGTCATGGTTCCAGAGATATACTATCAAGCAGGGAAAACAACCGTATCCTTCTCTGCCAGTGTTCTTTTTAGTTATATTCTTGTTGTTTCAAATATTGGCCAAGCCGCCGGCTCATGGACAAGTGGATGGATCATCAGCCACTTCAACAATCATATCGCTTTCATCTTTTGCATGATTGTTTGTGCCTCCGCCTTTGCCTCTTGCCTTTGCCTCACGCAAACTAAAAAATAAGCAGCTTCCATGTCACATATCCTTTTTGAAAACCCGTAGCACAATAAGAGTGCCTAAAACACTTCGCCATAAATCACTCAATTATGGGGAGTACACAACTCTGCGGCAAAAAAGCTCGAAACGGTCTTTAAAGATTGCTCTGTAAGCCCTATTGCCAATTGCCTCACAGCTTAAAGGATTATGGAGCGGATTTTTATTGGCACATGAAATTTGTCACCTTCTTAAAATAACATATTACCCATTTGCCTCTATAGTTGATCTTGAGACTTTGAGTTCAGCTATCGAAGAATTTTCTATCGATATCATTATATGCCTACCAAGTTTTGCGGATAAACTTATTACGATCTCTTGAGAAAAAATTAAAATCTCTCAAAAAAACCTATTTTCTCTTAGAGAAACCTTTCAAGCTTAAATCTGTGTAAAAAATAAAAGACATAATCCCTGAATTAGATATTAACCCCCTTAGCTTTACCACAAAAGAAACTGGTCCAATAGGATTCCAGTGTTCCAAGATTGCCAATGTTTTTTAGATAAACAGTAATGTTTACATCTTATAGGACACATTCAAGCGAAAACACATCCTGAAAATGATGCCTAAAAACAATGAATGAAGAGTATCCTTTTTTATCCTGATGATGCTTCATTACTTGAGCACATCACAGGTGAGAGTGTTCATATTGCATAGGATCAATCATATAACTGTGAAACACCACGAACATACCTTACACCTGAAAGGAAGAACACCAACCTTTTATAATATTATGGGCGCTTTAACTTCTATTCACGATTTAACAAATGTCTTGAATCTTCAAGGTTGTACTCTTTCGGCGAAAGACCATGCAACGCATTATCGTGAAAAAATTTGAACACGGGTGGATAGAGTTTTATTGTTCATTAATTCACCTGCACACCCTTAAAAGAAGCGCTCTTTTATCATCGCTCTCATCCTCTTATTTGATAAAAGAGAGTATCAATAAAGCGCAATTTTTCCATATTTGCTTTATGCGGAAATCTCAATTTATTCGCTCCTCAAGCTCTGAAAAAATACCCCCCCAAATAAAATCCTTTTTTCAAACTTCGCAATATCCTATAGTGCCTGATAGTGATTTAGTGGAAATTAAATAAGCTAAGATTGCAACTTCCCACAAGCGTTCTTGCGCTTGATTGTTATTGCCCCCATACGCGCTTTTTCATTTTTTTCAACGTCCATCAACAACAGTTGTCCTTGTCATAATCGCATTTTGAAGGGAATAAATAAACGATTTTTGCGGCTTTTTTCACCAAATAATTCCCATGAAGAGAAGATAGAGATGCATTTTGTACTGGTGGAAGTCTCAACCTTTGACTTGGCTAGACTTATAGAGGCAGCAGAAACGCTCGCACTTCACTTACACCTCCTCACCCACAATAAAGATCTCTATTTTTATGAACTGGATTATATTAAAAGCGTGCATCTCAGTGTTATTGAACGCGATACATTTCATCATGCGGAAATGATAACCTATTGCAAAAATTTAAAAAACTGTAGTGGCATTCTCAATCTTACAGACACGTGGGCGACAAGTGTCAACGAAATCTCCGCCCAGTTGGGATATAAAACCCAAAATGCCTATGCGATAAATATCTGTAGAGACAAAGCTTGTTTAAGAAAAATCCTCTGTGAAAAAGGTCTCACAAAAGGACAAGTAACTGTTATTGAACGTGAGGCTTTCCAAGCCACACACGAGCTCTCCTATCCTGTCATTCTGAAAGACCCACAGGGAACAGACTCAAAAAACGTATAGTTTGCAGAAAATAAAACGGAATTTACCGCAATCATGGAATTTATAAAAAACCATACTTCCCTCAAAAAAAATCTCATTGAAACCTTCTTTACAGGCACACTCTACAGTGCTAAAATCATTAGCTATCGAGGGAAAACAAAGCTTCTCGCCCTCTCAAGCATGGTCATGTCAGACATGCCTGACTTTAAGAAACTTGCAACAGCTTTCCCTTAGACAAGAACATTGCGCAATTACAGGGAATAGAAGAGGGGATTAAAAATATCCTAGCAGCTGTTTCCTATCATGGGGGCTTTGCACATACGGAATTTATCATCACTGAAGGGGACTTCTTTAAAGTTGTTGAATAAATCCACGCTTAAGAGGCGTGCAAATTGGTGAAGCACTCTGCCAAACTTTTAACACCAATATCTACAAAGGATTTTTAGAATGTGCACTAGGAAGAAAACCTGAATTATTTCGAATAAGAACTGATCCCCAAACCTTTATCGGTCAAGTACTTGTCTATGCAAAACAACAGGTAAATTTCAGCAAATGCGCTTGCAACATGCAAGGAGCAAGCAAACTATTCTCTACCCATGTACCTTACAGGGAAAAACTCTGAATTTGAGAGACCAATCTGCATGCGCTGACATTTTATTGACCACAGGAACAAGTTCAGAAACGACTCTGTTAAATGCACTTTCTTAAGCAAAAAAGTAAATCTTGTGGTGGCAAAATAAAATGGTGCGTAAATTCTTCACTTTCAAGGCAAGCATAAAACTCATCCTCATAACAACTTTACTCAGCAATATTGGGATATTTATGGTTGTCCCTTTTTTGGCGATTTACTTAAATAAACTTAACTCTCTCAGTACAACAGAAGTTGGAATCATCATCGGAGTAGCTTTTTTATGCAAAAAGGCAGGCTCTCTCTTAGGAGGGGTGCTCTCCGATTATGTCCATGTAAAAAAAACAATGCTTTTAGGTCTAGCAACACGAATCCCTGGCTATCTCATTATTGGTTTTACGCATAATTTTTATATCCTCCTCCTCTCTTGCGCCTTCATTGGTTTAGGAAGCAGTCTATACACTCCTGCTGCGAAATCTTTTTTAGTAAGAAATGTTTCGAGAACTGAAAAAGTGGATGCCTTAGCAACAAGATCAGTCTTTGTTAATATAGGGGTTTCTATCGGCCCCTTGCTTGGAATGTTGATTTTTAAAATGCTCCCCTCCTTATTATTTAGTTTCGTTGGATTGATATTTTTTTTATTATTTCTTCTGAACTGCACCTTAAAAGAAAGCTCTAATACTAACAAATTGGACAAAATAAATTTTTCTGATTTTAGAACGTTGCTCACCAACAAGACCATGCTTGGCGTTTCGCTTTTTATATTCTTGTTTACCTTTTTTTATATCCAACTCGAAAGCACCATACCTGTGTTCAGTGATCAGGTTTTTGGAGGAAGTGCTACTTCTTTTATTTTTGTCTTGAATGCTCTCATCGTGATCTTTTTCCAAATGTCTGTTTCCAAATGGGCATGTAAAGAAAACTCCAAAACGCCCAAAGTATTATCCTTTGTTTTGTTTGGAATCTCATTCCTCCTCCTCCACGCTCTTGAGCATTCTTATTTTTACCTCTTCTTCGCGATCATCCTCTTTTCCTTTGCTGAAATCGTGATCTACATACGCCTCGATTATGAGGCCACAAATATAGATGAACGCTTAATCGCTAGCACATTTGGAATCATGAGCTTGTCCAGTGCTTTCGGAGGCATGGCAGGAAGTTATCTTGGCTCCCTCTTGTACAACCAAGAATTTTTTGGATTATCGGTTTGGCAGATCTTGAGTATTGCCTCTCTCAGTACCGCCCTCCTCTCTCTCCTCACACTCAAAAATTCAGCAAAAAGGTAAGTTGATGAAAAAGCATATTATCCTCTTCACCCCCCATCATGCCATGATTGATTGCACATCACTCAACGATATCGAGATGACAATTTCGGACAAGCCCCCCCCCCTCTCCACTTATATGAAGCAAGACTCTCTCTTTCTTTTTGCTTATCATAATATATCTTTTACGAAAAAAGATCATCAGCGCCATCCATAGCAAGAATAAACAGCCATAATCATCATAACATTGACGTTCTCATAACTTTGCCCCCAAAAGCTCTTCCACAAGCATCAGAATTGTCCAGACTTTAAAGGCTTAAAGCATTATCATGGAAAAACAATGGAACGAATACAAAAATAAATACGCAATGCATTTATTCCTTTCTGATCATGCAGAGTATTCTCTCAAATTTTCAAACATGCAAAGTGAGTTGACGACGAACAGACTCCTCGATAAACTCATCAAGATCAGCTTAACTGATAGCTTCATTTTGGAGGAAGAGGGGTTGTACACAAGAGAAGCATTTGGGGACCATCAGCACTTCCAATCACATTCATCCCCATATTAAAGCCATCACAAACGGGTGTTCATTCTCAAAGTCTGTGATTTATGGGGTAGAACAAACATTTTAAAGAGTATCTGTAGGGAGCAAAATTATGCAAAAGGTGGATTCCTATACCAAATCAGAAAGGTATGTCATATATACCGTAATTATTTCCAGCATACTCCCCTTGCTGGACGGAAGCATTGTTAATGTCATCCTTCCAGACCTTGCTTTTTATCTTTCAGTAGAGGAAAATAATATACAATGGGTTGTAACATCCTATTTTCTTGCCACCGTGCCAGGATTGTTGATAGCAGCTTTTGTGCAAGGAAGAATAGGTATCAAAAGAACTTGGTTTCTTGCAAGCTTCATTTTTATGCTTGGATCACTGGGGGTAGGATTAAGCTATAATTTTCCAACCATTATATCTGCCCGTATCGTTCAAGGTTTCGGGACCGGTCTTTTGCTGCCCCTTAGCCAAACCATCATTGCCTTACAATTTGGACAGACACGAGTGCGCCAAGCCATGGGCACCATAGCCGTACCAACAGTTTTCGCTCCTGCCTTTGGTCCGCTGGTGGGCGCCTCACTTGCTCAGTATGTCTCTTGGCGTTTGTTATTTTTTATTAATATTCCGCTCATTTTATTGGCGCTCACCATTGGAGCTAAACACTTAAAGAGCAACGAAACAACAAAAACAAAATTTAACTTATTTGCATTTTTAGCGTTTTTCATATCGCTTATTTCGTTTTTTTATCTCACAGAAGCCAGAAATATAAGGAACAACACCTCCGTATATATCCTAGCACTTATAGCGGTGATATCTCTCATATTGTTCATTGTTTCTAATCAGAAAGCAAAAAACAAATTAATCGTCTTTAGCGGATTTCAAAATGCGCGCTACACATTACTCATGATCATGGGACTTGTTGCTTCATTTCTTTTTTATAGCTTCCTTGTTTATTTCCCACTAGCCGTTGCCATGGAACAAGCCCATGAAAATAGCCTTCTCATCATCGGCGCAGTCCTTGCTTTACAAGGGGTAGGTGCATGGATCGGAAGGAAATTTATTTACCAAAAATGGAAAGAAAAATCTCCCTTTTTCATGATAGGAATTGGTTTGGTGATATCAAGCTTTGGATTATTATGCTTCGGCTATAATATAAGCATGGATGGGTTTGGATTCTTGCTAAGAGGCATAGGGCTTGGCATCACCACCATTGTCTGTCTTTCCGCCCCTATCCAATATGTCAACAGTTTAT
>NZ_JBHIMW010000013.1:0-5513 GCF_042194445.1 Bartonella sp. MF74HXZ
TTTACCATCTTCCCCATGCAGGGCGACAAAAGCACCTTCAGTCTTGCTCCATGATAAAGAATCTTGTGCAACTCCTTCTGAAACTTCCTTAATACGATCGTTGATAGTGCTCATGCTGTCATTAATGTCATTAAACGCACCCGCAACATTGTTACTGCTCTTCTTATCACCTTTCGTACCATCATTGTTGAAAGTCTGAATTTGGAAATCCGGATTTTGCCATTCACCTTTCTCATTATAACCAGCACCGCCACCCAAATAGCCAGCAAACTGTTTTCGAAGATCATAAATCTGACCACCCGTAATCGCATCGCTCGAACCTGATACTATAGAACCATCAGCCAACGATGTGATCTTGCTGTTTTCCTTTTTACCATCTTTCTCATGCTGTGCGACAAAGGCATCTCCACCCCATAATAAGGAATCTTGTGCAACTCCTTCTGAGACTTCCTTAATACGATCGTTAACAGTTTTGATATTATCATCAAGTCCTTTAAAGGCTGTTTCAACTCCTTCATACGATTTATTTGTTACCTTACCCTCTTTAGAAACTGTCGATAAGTCATACGTTGGTCCTGTAAAGTTTTTGCCATCAAAGGATACAGCGCCACCTAAAATCTTTGATAAATCCGAAGCTATGGCGTTAACCTGTCCACCCGTGATTGCATCATGTGAATCCTTGGAAATCTTACCATCAGCAACATTATGGAGACCTACAGCTGGAGAACCCTTACCTTTTCCTAAAGTCACACTTGTGTAATTAATGCTACCATTTTCATCACCTGTTTTATCATAATGAACAACGGCTGATTCATCAGACTGAAGACTGTTCGAAAGATCTTTCAAGCCTTTATCAAGCTGTCCTTTGTTAACGGCTTCATTATCATTCGCTGCTTCTTTCACACCGGAAAGTGTCCGATCCGCACCAGCCTTATTGGCAATAGTAATGCTCGTGCCTTCTGTTTCTTTACCAATATTGATAACCTTTGTCTTTTCATCCTGCTTAACAAGGCTGTCTCCTACAACTTTATTAATCTCTTTGTTAAGCTCATTTTTAATATTCGTGAAAGAACTGCCAACGCCTGCAAAAGCACTCGCTACATCAGAATAATCTCCTTCTCCAGAGGTGCCATCTTCCTTGATTGTTTTAACCTTGAATGTAGGAGCCTGCCATTTGCCTTCCTCATTATAACCAGCACCACCACCCAAATAGCCAGCAAACTGTTTTTGCAGATCATAAACCTGTCCACCAGTTATTGCATCACTTGAGCCTGATACTATAGAGCCAGCTGCAAGAGACGTGATCTTGCTATTTGTTTTTTTCCCTTTTTCTCCATGCAAGGCTACAAAGGCGTTACTCTCATTACTCCATGATAAAGAATCTTGTGCAACTCCTTGAGAAACTTCCTTAATGCGATCGTTAACAGTCTTGATATTATCATCAAGTCCTTTAAAGGCTGTTTCAACTCCTTCATACGATTTATTTGTTACATTACCCTCTTTAGAAACTGTCGATAAGTCATAGCTAGGAACTGTAAAAGTGCCATCAGCACTAAACGATGCTTTGCCTCCTAAAATTTTTGCTAAACTCGCAGCTATGGTATTAATCTGACCACCCGTAACCGCATCGCTCGAACCTGCTACTATAGAACCATCAGCCAGCGATGTAATCTTGCTGTTTTGCTTTTTACCTTCTTTTTCCCCATGCAAGGCTACAAAGGCGCCTGTAGTCTTGTCCCACAACAAAGCATCGCCTTGAACTGCTTGCGTAATATTCGTTAGTTTTTCATCAAACTTTTTGACCTCATTCGTTAGATGTGTATTCACATTCTTGACACTCGTATCAAGACCCGCAAACGCACTACCAACATCGTTATATGGATTAGTCGTTACTGTACCATCCTCAGTAATATTAGAGATGTTATAAGTCGGAGCTGTAAAAGAACCATCTTTAAAGGCCGCAGAACCACCAAAATAGGTAGCAACCTTATCATTTGTCTCAAAAAGCTGTGAGCCATTTATGGCATCTGTTGAGCTAACAGAAATATCTCCATCCGCAAGAGATGTAATCTTGCTATTAAATCCTCCTGCTTCTGGCTCTCCATTACTGCCAATTCTGCCTCCGATCTTTGCTACAAATGCCTGCTCCTTTTCGCTCCAGTTCAAAGATTTTTCTTTCGCATTCTTAATTTCATTCTGAACATTCTCGAATTTATCTTTAACGTTCTCGAATGAATCACCAACACCGGCAAAGGCAGAAGCTACATCGGAATAAGGCTTCTCAGTCGCAGTGCCATCTTTATTGAAGGTCTTAACCTTGAATGTAGGAGCGGTCCATTTACCATCCGCATAGCTAGCACCACCACCAAAATAAGATGCAACACCTGTGCCCAATGTATGAAGCTGAGAACCACTTACGGCTTCGTCTGAAGTTTCATTGATTGCCCCGCCCAGTAGACCGGAAAGTTTCCGCCCTCCATTCTCTTTGTTCAAAATACTGATTTCGCTACCACCAGTTTCCCTACCAATAGTGATAGGACCTTCTCCTCCATCAAGGAGATTGCGCGTTTTCCTCTTCTGTGCTACTTGCTTAACAAGAATACTGTCTCTTACTTCTTTAATTTCAGTATTTGTTGCCAAAAGTTGGGAACCATTGACCGCTTCGGTTGATTCTGCTGTGAGTGCACCATCTTGAATGCCTGTTATCTTCTTACTGCCAGCGTCAATACCATCGGTTGTTATTTTCGGACCACCTGTAATCACTAAGCCTGTTGCATCTAGGGTATTTGTGCCTGCCTTTACGCTCTCCAGCGCAATGTTCTTCGCTAGATCAAATTGTACCTTATTGTCCTTATCACCTTTTGTAAGATTAAGATTTGTACTTCCAGTTACCAAATCCATTGGGTTGGTTGAATTAACATTCGTCGTATTTTTACCATTAACAGAGAGTTCCCAACTTGGGTTTATAGAGTCTTGTAGAGCTTTTAGCTGCGCAACATTTACCGCATCAGAGTCGTTCGTACCAGCGGCAACACCTACAATCTGTCTGGTTTTTCCTTGCTTAGCATCACCAATACTGAGTGCACCAAGACTACCTATCCATGTGTTGTCCTGTTTATCTGCATTCTCTCTAGTACTAGGATCATAACCCGCAACACCAGGTCCAACATTAGCTACAGAATTACTTCCTAGAGCAATACCATCTTTAACTGATACTTTTGCGCTAGTACCAAAAGCAATTGCAGAGGTGGCACCGCTTTCAACTTTTGCCTGTTGGCCCAAAGCAATTGCAGAGGTAGCGTTTTTAGCAACCTCCGCGTAACGACCCAAAGCAAGCGCATAGGTGGCGCCTTGTGCAACTTTTGCCTGTTCGCCCAAAACAACCGCAAATCTGCTGTTGTTATCAACAGAGGCATTTGAACCAATAACAACCGAACCACTATCGAGAGCTTGTGCTTTTTCACCAATAACAACCGAAGAGATACCCTTAGCTATTGCATTGGCACCAAGAACAACCGAGCCTTGGCCATTAGTTTTTGCGTTGTGCCCAATGGTAATTGAATCCACCATGGATTCTGCATTAACACCAATAGCAACACCTCCGCTGCTGGACCTTGCGCCAGCACCAAGAGCAAACGCAGATTCGCCGTTAGCTTCTGCGCCAGCACCAAGAGCAAACGCAGATTCGCCGTTAGCTTTTGCGCCAGCGCCAAGAGCAACTCCACCAGCACCAGCTACAGATGCATTTGCACCTAAGGCAATTCCATTTAACGAACCTTCTGGATCATCTTTGGAACCAACATCCTTTACAGATGCGCCAGAACCAAAAGCAAGCGCACCGCTGGAGAGTTTATCAACGCTGGCCTTGCTACCAATAGAAACTGAATTTTCTGCATCAGCTGCAGCATCTGCAAAATCTTCGCCAGTAGTATTAATTTTTAAACCTTTTATAATCGCTGCTTCTTGTGCTGCTTTTAGCTGTGCAAAATTCACTGCATCAGTATCATCAGTACCCGTTGCAACTCCCGTTATCTTTTTACTACTAGCGTCAATACCAGAAATCGTTATTTTCGGACCATCCGTAATGACTAAGCCGGTGGCATCGAAGGTATTTGTTCCTGCCTTTAAGCTCGTTAATGTAACATCTTGAGCCAGATCAAATTTTAGCTTATTGTCATCTTCGCCCTTTGTAATATTTAGGTTGCTACTTCCAGCAGAAAAATCTACTCCGCTATCCATAAGAACAGTTGTAGCATTTTTATCTCCAACTGACAGTTTCCAACCGTTTTTTCTTACAAGATCTTCTAAGTCTTTTAACTGGCTAACATTCACTGCATCGGTAACCTCAGAACCAGCTGCTACGCCTGTAATTTGTCTGGTTATACCCTTACTATTATTACCAACACTCACTCCACCCCGCGTACTTTTCCATTGCGCTTCGGTGTTTTTTGTAGGCCCCTGCAGCAAAGGAGTATAACCAAACTTACCAGCAGCCCTACCGGATGCAGAACCTCTTCCTATAGCAACGCCATCTTCCACCGAAACTAAAGAATTGGCACCGATAGCGATAGATCCTTCTTTCTGTGCTTCCGAATAAAATCCAAAAGAAATGGCATGCTGACTAACTGCCTTAGCACGATGACCAATAGCTGTTGAACCAAACCCCAAAGCCTTAGAAACAGCACCCACAGCCGTTGAATAATCACTCTTCGCGGTTGTATAATCATCTGGCCCGTGTGTGCTCTCAGAATTATATTCACCACCTATTGCGACACTACTTTTTCCCATAGTGTGAGCCATGAAACCTATAGCAACAGTATCCACGTCTGATGTCTCAGCGTTAAAGCCCAAAGCAACACCTCTACTCCCCGTTGAATTTGCTTTATGACCTATGACTATACTATTGTCTTTTGTAGCCTGTGCATGGTTCCCCATAACAATGCTATCTCCTTCAGTCGCCTTTGTATAGGGACCTATAGCAATACTACTGTTAGCGGATACTTTTGCATTAACACCAATAGCAATCCCCTGAAAATTCTTAGCTTCAGCTGATAAACCGATAGCTATTGCTCTTTCAGCTAACGCTTTCGCTCCAAAACAACCATAGGTACCGTCTACATTTTTACAGTCTGGGTCATCTTTGCCTATTGCAATACTTGAGGTATCAGTTGCCTGTGCACCATTGCCCAGCATAACACCTGTATTAGCTCTCGTGCCTCGCAGCAGATCACTAACAGGAACAAGTTGTCTTGTTATTGCAGAATCAAATGCTAGTGCAGAAATGTCAGCGTTTTCTTTTTCCTCATTAAAATCTTCTTTTACAAATGCTCTTGGTGCCTTCAGCTGTGCAACATTCTTAACTCTTAATATATCTTGCACACCTTCCCATGCGCCACTACTATCTGTTGTCAAAACATTTATTTTAGAGCTCTCATTACTCGTCCCCAAAAGAGTTCTGGTTAAAAAATTTGCATAGTCATCAGCAGCATTAATCTTTTCTAATCCGGCTTTAT
>NZ_JBHIMW010000014.1:0-5184 GCF_042194445.1 Bartonella sp. MF74HXZ
ATAAACTGTTGACATATTGGATAGGGGCGGAAAGACAGACAATGGTGGTGATGCCAAGCCCTATGCCTCTTAGCAAGTGTTTGTTCACGATAGAGTGCAAAAATAGCGCTCAATCTAGATTGGTCTCAAAAATTCTCTGATGCTTCTCAAATTAACTTGAGAAAAACAAGTTCTTGTGCATCTGTTATAGTCGGTAATACAAGATCTTATGCATCCATTGCAGCAGCATCTTGGTTTTTGCGACGATTGTTAATTTGTGTATCGGAACAGACAGAAAAAGAACGTAAGGGTGGTTCTGTATCTGCTGGCCATTCTCTTATCGTTAAAGCATCTAGAGAGCTGAAAAAGCTTCTTACACCTATCCTAACATACATAAATCATAATTGAGAAAGCCATGAGACGCTGTACCCCCCTATACTTGGCGCAATGTACTATCTGTTTTGAAAGGGACTTATATCCCCCCACACTATCACTTGGACATCTGCTCTAGCCCCATTGGCCGCTTCTAGGGTGGCATGTTCTTTGAAGGATTGATGATTTTTGCGATCTTTTTTTGAAACGAACGTGATGGAGAAAAAGTTTTCTGCGTGAGAAAAAGGGGTGGCTTTTTGCTTTTACAGCCATTGCTACTGATGTTTGAATGGAAGCTGGCAGTGGGGAGGGGAAGCCATAGAGTACGTGATCACTAAATTTTATCCCCGCTATAGAATATCGGCTTTTATAAGCTATAGAGAAGGATATGCCAAGGGAATGGGGGCGCTTAAGTCTTAAATATAATTCTCAAGTAATTCTAAGAGCACAAAATCTTATGGCTATTAGAAAAAAAGAACTTCTTCTATCTTATTGGCTCCTTATTCCACTTGTTCTAAATACTACTTGTTATAGAGCTAAAACGATATTTTTATCTTAAAACCATACTTCTAAAGCACTAAAAGATAATACTTCTTCACTCAAACTTTCCCCTATTTTGCTTTTATTAGAAGTGGGCCTTTATAGAATATGTAATTTATACGTATAAAGGCTTTGCAGGGATTAAATCTCAACTCAGATTTTCTCTCTTTATAGAGTCAGAAGTGTATTTTATCATAATGCCTAGCTTCATATTTCTTCACGAGAGCTTTCCAAAAATAGTACACCACCTAGTTTGTTCTTTAAAAAATAATCAAGGCAATACTTTTGCACCATCCTCATTCGCCGTCCTTAAGGGCGGCTTTTGCATTTACAGAAATTGCCACTGACTTTAAAAGCGGAGCCTAGAAACGCGGGGAAGAGGAGAACCATAGGGCGGTGTGATTACTCATTCTGTCATGCTATAGAAATATTTGGTTTTGTAGGGTATAGGCAACACCCCCCCTTTTTTAATGCCTAAAAAGCATTAAAAATGGCACGAGAAAATGCTGGTAGTCGCGTTATGTTTTTTATTACGGCTGATCTATGAGCTCTAAGATATACATTGAGAGAGAATGTGCGGCATTAAAAGTTAAGCGCGCATGGTGAGGTTTGAGATTGATTAGTTCCAAATCTTTTTCTGAGCGGCCGTGCGCTGCACTTTTCTTGTTTCTTAAATTCATAGTAC
Organism: Bartonella sp. MF74HXZ; assembly: GCF_042194445.1. NCBI lineage: Bacteria > Pseudomonadati > Pseudomonadota > Alphaproteobacteria > Hyphomicrobiales > Bartonellaceae > Bartonella > Bartonella sp. MF74HXZ. The sequence continues at coordinate 1,577 of NZ_JBHIMW010000014.1, forward strand.
CACTAACGATTTGATACAGACCGGATGCGATCATTTTTAAGCCATTTTCATCTAGATCTTGACTTTTTAAGTCTTTTTCATCTAGATCTTGATTTTTTAAGTTTTCTTGCTTCATATCTTCGGGATGGGTCTTGGCTTTCTTAACGACTTGTTTCCATAAAGCGGGCAGATTATTACGGGCGTTTTCTGCATATGGGATAGAATGGTGGTCGAGATAAGCTTTGCAAGAGGCTTCCAACAGATTTGCTGCAAATAGAACCGCCCCCCTTGGATCTTTTTCTATATTTTCTAATGCTCTATTTATTTCGTTTTTTACGGCTGAAAGTTTTTTCTCTGCAATAAGTTTTTGTAGCTCTTCTGTAGAGAGGAGACCTACTTTTTGCAATTCTTGTGTGAAGGTCAGTCCCTTCTTGATAATATATCCTCCACGCAGATATTCTAATCTATCTTTCTTTAACGTTTCTAAAACGTTACGTTGATCTGTTTTAAGCTGTTTTAGTATTTGATCTTCTGATATGTCTTCAAATATGAATTCGATTGACTTATGGGATTCGTTATCCAAAAAATCCCCGAGTAGGTTACCAAGGACTTCAAGCGGTTTTTTGCATAGCCAATTGATTGCCTTTAGTCGTTTCTTAACCTTGACAGTTTCACAATCATCTAGTTTTTCATTAAGAGCAGTTGGTGTCAAAAGGAATAAGTCATCAAGATTATCCAACCAATAGTACTTTGGTAATATTTGAGAGAGTATCTCAATTGTTGCAGGAGGAATAGTGTTTTTCTGAGAGATTTTTTGCGGAGATGATAATTGCATTTTATGGCTTTATAATATCAAAAAGTGGTGTGTGGAGTGGTTTTTAGAATATGATTTTATTGCCTGACCTTGCATAGAAGGTCGCGCAACAATTTTGTGGCTTATATAAGATTTGTGAAAGAGAAATACTATATTGTGTTTTAATTTTTTCTCCTTTCATTGTTATAGCAGTGAGGGGGATGGATAATGTGTGATAATTCGAAAAATATAGAATGAGAATAGAAGTATAATTTTGTATTATTGTAACTGCAATAACATTCTTTATTGATAGATTGTTTATTGGAGAGAAGGAAGCAGGCAATACGCATAATCCCTGAAAGGAAGGCTTTGTGACAAGAATTTCAACAATGGTATATTACCAAATGTTGGCACAGTTCTTTACTTGTCAGAAAGAGCAGATGGGGTTCTTTGTTCGCATAACCGGTAGAGAGAACAAGTGGGTAGGGGATCGGTTTACCAATTTCGTTTATTCCGTTAAAGCTTACGGTTTTCTATAAAAAGGCTGTTTTCATTATATCCGCTGTTAATCTCGCGTATTTGGTCGTGATGGAAATATAGACAGTCATTGCGTCTAAAAGGGACTTTAGGCAATAAAATGTGCGTAAAAGTGTTTAAAACAACTACTCTTGATTGTAAAACTTATAAGAAAATCTAGAAAAACAAAAGTTTAAAGGCAGGAAAATGTTAGAGAAATCTCAGAGCACACTGTAAAAGTAAAAAAACAGCCTTTTTAGAGATGGTTTGCTGTCTGTCATCGTGCATCATGATTTTCAATATTTTTAAAAATTTTCCCCTCAATGAGAGAAGGCTTTTTTATTAAAGAGGAGAAGATTTGTGATGACAGTTCACAATGGAATGGAGAGAGAGGCTGCTTTACCAGATGTTTTTGTCGCTTCATCTTCATTTGAACCTGTTGCGGTTATGAAAGCATAGCGATTCAAGGAGGTTTAAATGGGGTGAATAACATCGCCAAGTTTGCAGCACGGTGCTATTTTCCACATCGCGATGCGTGGCAGAAGAGGGGCAGCATTTTGGCGGGCGGGGGCGGGATGCCATATTCTATGCTGGTGCTGTAGGGGTGTCTGTTAGTGTGTTTATGGGACTATTCCGCATTGAAACGCGTGCTTAATTTTCGTGGATATTTGCAAAGATACCAACAGAGAATCCCATATTTCAAGAGGTTTTGAGAGGTGTCCAAGAGCACAAAGGAAGTATGATGTTGATAAACACCGCATGTTACTGGAGATGGCCAAATTTTAGAGTTTAAGGAGCTTGTTGGTTTAGTGTCCTTTCATAAAAATAACGAAGGTTGTGGTTAAGGTCTCAGTGTGTTGGTTTCTCGAAAAGTGGTAAACTACTCTATGATCTTATAAGCCATTGAAAATGTTATTGAGAAGGCGTTCAAACAAAGCATATCATAAATCTGAGCCCTTTTCTTTATGCGATAAGGAGAGTGTGAGGCAAAACAGTAAAAATGCAGCGATATTGTTTGGGTGCCAAATGTATTCTCAATAGTTTATAATTTTCTTTTCTTAAATGTGCAGCTCTTTCTGGAAAATGTTCGACAATCTCTTAATCGTTTAATAAAAATTAAAATCGGTTATAAGGAAGAGCTTGTAAATTATAGAGTAGGAAAAAGTTGCATTTTATAAACAACAGGGGAGGGCTGTTTCCATAGTCCAAATATTTTTTCAAGTTGTTATGGTATCTTCTTGAAGTGCTTGATCGATAAAAGTTTGATAATTATCAGAAACAATATATTGGGTATTTCCTCCCAAAGCTTTGAAATATTCACGACCGCAATGGATTTTTGCTTTTTCCAGATCGCGCAAGATGTCTTCGAAAATACTTCCTTTGCTTTCCACAACAAAATACAGTTTGTTTTGTCCATCTTTTACTTCAATAGAGGCGACTTCAATCTACTTTATAAGCGTTTGTTCATAAGCATCGATGGAATCCAGCCTATATAGCATGTTGTGTTTATCAAGATGAAATTGTTTATGTAGATTTCTTGTATTGAAAGCAATGGTACGATTTTTGATGTCTGTATAAAAATATTGACAAAAAAAATTTTAATAACGCATGATTATAGAGTTTTGTCCTTTGTTTTAAGCGTGTAAAGTTAACCCGTTGTTTATCCATAGATTTTGTGTTTATTATTTATTTGATACATTTAATCTAGAATGTAAATTGTGTTCGTATATTCAAACTAATATACTGGTATTGAAGCGGTGAGAGTGTTACTTTGTTGAGAATAGATAATTTGGTAGGTTGGTATTCCCTTTGTATCAGAGAAATTTCACCTTATTCTCTCATATTGTACGTGGATGAAATATTAACCGCATAATGCTCTCTCTTACATGAGATGTAAGATTGATATGCTTTCCATATTAGGAAAAGTTGTTGATTGTAGAGGAGTATTTTTCTGCGAAATTTGTTTTGCTTAAATGGCAAAAATAGAGCAATAGTCGCATATTTGTTACGCTGTAACGCATATATATAATCGATGAAGTCAACACTTCATTTAAGAAATTTCTTAAAGAAAAAACATAAAAAAATAGAATTGTTGAAAAAAATCTTTTATTTTGAAGCTTGTTTCTCATGATTATAAAAGCTTTATGTGGATGTCGAAAATTTTGATTGTGTTGAAAAGCATGAAAAATCAAGGAAATTTTGCAAAAAAAGCTGCATCATGTGTGCAGCTTTTTATGTGTTTTCTTTAGAGGTAGAAGTTTTAAAGCATGAAAGTATCCTTACGGCTTCTATAACCATAATAACCAAAAACACTGGAAAC
>NZ_JBHIMW010000015.1:0-4789 GCF_042194445.1 Bartonella sp. MF74HXZ
ATCATCATCTGTTTCATGGGCACTGTTTTTTAAGATCCATTGCGTATTGTTTTTTAGATCAAAGTGTACATTTCTATTTTTAGCAATATTCGCTCTGCCTTCTAGAATAGACTGATCAGCGCTTAATGTGAAAGTGCCGTTGGAAATTATATTAACATTTTCGTTGTTCCACGACTCGTCTTCTTTTGAAAAAATACCATCTCCTAATAAAACATCGGCATGGATTTCTGAATTTGTGAGGTTGACTTTACCGATTGAAAGATCTGCATTCTCTGTAATGTCTGGATCAGAGAAAGCAGTAATAAAAATTCCAGCACCGTTGTCAGCGGAGAGTTTTGTATTGGTCAAATTGATTGCATTGCTTTGATGTTTTTCTAGATCATCTGATTCATCTGGGTCAGGATTAGAGATAACGACAAACTGCAAGCCAGCGATTCCTGCTGTTGCAGAAACATTGGTGACATCAATCTGTCCACCACCCTCTACAAGCAATGCAACTTCTTTTGCTTCTATTTTGCTGTTCTCACTATTTTGTGCATTAGCAGGGACATTGATCAACTTAATTGTGCTACCATCAAATGCAGAAAGACCGACGTTAACTTTTTCAATGATTGTTTTGCCCTTTAATTCAACTCGACTATCTATATCGTTTGTTTTTACACCAACGTTGTTTCTTTCTTCTGTATCATTATCTTTGGGGTCAGCACCGATTATTGTTATATCTTTGCTAAAGATCTTACCACCGTCGGATGCAACAAGACCAGTCACAACTTTTTCGAGGGTTGTTTTGCCATTTAAATTGATTTCGCTATTCGCATTGTCGGCCCACACTCCTATAGCAACAGACATCGCTACTATTGCTTCTCTGCCTATTATTGTGAGACTTTCATTACTAGCGATTTTACCACCATCTATTGCGGAAAGTCCTACTGAAGCATTTTTAAGTGTTGTCTTACCATGTAATTCAATTACGCTGTTCGTGCCATCTGCACGTGCACCTTCTTCTGCGGTTAGAGCAACGTTTGTGACATCAATCTGTCCGCCATTTGTTGCGTACAATGCTATTCCTTCTGCGGTCACAGATCCTCCAGAGACTGTTATTGTCGAGTGATCATTTGCAGATATGCCTGTGTTTGCATTCGTGACTGTTACATCTTTTAAAGCGACTGTACTGTTTTTGTCTGCTGCTATTCCAGCGAGTAGTGGCGTATCATTTTTAACACTCGATATCGTCACACCTTCCAGTTTGTTCTTTTCGCTCTTAGTGTTTTCGAAGTAAGCACCAAATTGGGAAGCTTTAATGGATCCCCCAGTTATGCTGATTGCACCACTATTTCTTGCTCCAATTCCGATGTTGCTATCACTAATCGTTGTGTTTCCAAGCAACTTAATTACACTATCAGAGCCATCAGCACCTGCACCGACACCATCGCCATCTGTTGTTTTTAGAGTAACATCTGTGGCCGTAATATGACCACCTGTTGTTGTCCCTAATGCTGCTATTTTTCCAGTTACATTTCCTCCGGTCATATTTATTGTGCCATTGTCATATGCATAGAGCCCAGAGTTATCAGATGATGTAATTTGTGCATTGTCGGTTAAAGTAACGGTGCTGCCGTTTTGAGCATCTATTGTTGCACCATCTGTCTCAAATGATCCTCCAGAAATTGTTATTGTAGAATCATTATCCGCATTTACGGCATGGTGTGTTTGAGTCACTTTTACATTTTTTAAAGCGACGGTACTTCCTTGGTCTGCTTGGATTCCAGCGAGTAGTGGCGCATCGTTTTTACCGCTCGATATCGTCACATTGTCCAGATAGTTTTCTTCGCTTTCACTTTTAGAAAAGACAGCACCAAATTGGGAAGCTTTAATGCTTCCTCCCTTCATACTGATTGCGCCATTGTTTTCTGCTTTAAGACCAATTGCACTATCACTGACCGTTGTATTTTCCAACTCAATCACACTGTTAGAGCCATCAGCATTTGCACCGATACCATCGTCTGTTGTTTTTAGAGTACCATCTGTGATGGTAATATGTCCGCTATTTTCTGCAGACAATGCTATTATTTTTCCAGCTACAGTTCCTCCAGTCATCTTGATTACGCCATTGTCATGTGCATAGAGCCCAGAGTTATCAGATGATGTAATTTGTGCATTGTCGGTTAAAATAATGGTGCCGCCGTTTAGAGCAGCGATTGTTGCTAGTTCTGCATTAAATGATCCTCCAGAGACTGTTATTGTGGAAGAATTATCTGCGACTACGGCATTTATTGCTTGAGAGATGGTTACATTTTTTAAAGCGACGGTACTTCCTTTGTCTGCTTGGATTCCATAGTCTAGTAGCTTATCGTTTTCAATATTTGATATCGTCACATTTTCCAGTTTGTTTTTTTCGCTATTACTATTCTCGAAGACAGCACCAGCTACAGAAGCTTTAATGCTTCCCCCAGTCATACTGATTGCACCATTGTTTTCTGCTTTAAGACCAATTACACTATTATTAATCGTTGTATTTTCCAACTCAATTACACTCTTAGAGTCCTTAGAAAAGACACCAAATCCATTACCCTGTGTTTTTAGAGTAACATCTATGACCGTAATATGACCACCTGTTGTTGCCCCTAATGCTGCTATTTTTCCAGTTACATTTCCTCCGGTCATATTTATTGTGCCATTGTCATATGCATAGAGCCCAGAGTTATCAGATGATGTAATTTGTGCATTGTCGGTTAAAGTAACGGTGCTGCCGTTTTGAGCATCTATTGTTGCACCATCTGTCTCAAATGATCCTCCAGAAATTGTTATTGTAGAATCATTATCCGCATTTACGGCATGGTGTGTTTGAGTCACTTTTACATTTTTTAAAGCGACGGTACTTCCTTGGTCTGCTTGGATTCCATAGTCTAGTAGCTTACCGTTTTCAATACTTGATATCGTCACATTTTCTAGTTTGTTTTCGGCGCTTTTACTGTTCACGAAGACAGCACCAGCTACAGAAGCCTTAATGCTTCCTCCTGCCATACTGATTGCACCACCGTTTTTTGCAGAAAGTCCGATTTTAGCATCACTAATAATGGTATTTTCCAGCTCAATCACGCTGCCTGTGTTCTCAGAAAATGCACCGAATCCATCGGTATAGTTAGAGTTATCATTTGGTGTATCTATTTTTGTACCCTTTGTTTTTAGAGTACCACCTGTGATCGTAATATGCCCGCCGTTTTTTGTAGACAATGCCGCAAATTTCCCTGTTACGTTTCCTCCGGTCATTGTGATTGTGGAGTCAGGACCTTTTGCGTAGAGCCCAGCGTTATCAGATGATGTAATTTGTGCATTGTCGGTTAAAGTAATGGTGCTGCCGTTTTTAGTGGCTATTGCTGCCTCTTTTGCATCAAATGATCCTCCAGAGACTGTTATTGTGGAAGAATTATCTGCGACTACGGCATTGACTGTTTGAAATACTTTTACATTTTCTAACGTCACTGTACCGTTTTTGTTTGCCTTTACTCCAAAGTTCAGTGGCGTATCGTCTTTACCGCTTGATATTGTTACATCTTTCAGTTTGCTTTCTTTGTTATTATTGTTCCAGAAGAGAGCACCAAAATCAGAAGCATTAATGGAGCCTCCAGTTATGGAGATCGTGCCACCGTCTTTTGCTTCAACACCTACGATAATGGCAGAATCAGTCCCTTTAATGGTTGTTTTATCCCCCGTTAATGTGATCATACTGTTCTTGCCTTCAGCTGTTACAGCAGCGGGTGATTCTAAAGAAGATGATCCGGGAGGAGGGGTGATACCGCCTTCGCTGGGGCCTTTATTGGTGTCTTTATTTCCGGTTACTGTTAAATTTTCACCAGTGATTTTGCCACTTTCTTTTGCATGAAGAATTTCATAGGACTTTCCGGTTTCTCCGATGACGCTTTGTCCTTCTCCTGAAGCTTCAAGAGATTCAGCATGTGCATTGGAATAGATACTAGAGAGTATGATCGCGACTGTTGCTGTATATGATAAAAGGGATTTTTTATACACCCGTATTCTCCTTTGAAGTCCCCAATATTCATTTCCCCACCGACCTCATAAGAAGAATAGAAAATGAGTTGCTGTTCTTAGTGTTGTTACATTACCTCTAGCTCGGTAAGCTATTTTTACTTCTCTGTCAAATATTTTAAATAATCTTCATGAAAATGCATATTATGTATAGTTTATTTTTTATTAAATGAGTTTATTTATTTTCTGTTTGTAGTAGGATTATTTCTTATATCTTGATAAAATAATAAAAATAATTTTTGATAATTACTGAGAGTTCTTTATGTCTCTTAAGACATTTTATAATAATTATTCGAATATATTTTACGATCCTATCGTTTATAGTTTTTTGTGTTTTTTCTTGTTTGAATATTTTATAGACAAAAAATTTGTTTGAGTTTTCAGATGAGAGGAAAGTTTCTTATAATCGCTTATCTTATTGAGGGCGATAAAACAGACATATCTTCAGTTTAAAAACGTAATTAATAAAGAGCTTTATGTTAAAGCTTTAAATGAAAGGTACTTTGGTCAATAAAACTGCCTTTTTATTAAAAGGTTTCCGCTTTCATTATTTGTGGGTTTTAATATATTCTGGATAAAAATACCTTATATTTTTCTTGATAAAAATGGAGGGGGTAGTTTTAGTGTCATTAGGATTTATATAAAGCGAAAAGGCAGCATATTGTGCTGCCTTTTTTTAAATTGAATAGAATGATAGGCTATTTTTACAGCCTTGTCTTAAAACTGATAGCGTATTCCACCT
>NZ_JBHIMW010000016.1:0-3622 GCF_042194445.1 Bartonella sp. MF74HXZ
GTATGATCACATTAACGGGGGATAAAACAACCATTAAAGGGACTGATTCTGCCATTATCGTAGGTGTTGAAGCAAAAAACGGTGGCACGATCTCCATAACTGGAGGCTCCATTAATGCTTCTGATTTTGGTGCGATCTTCATGAACAGTAACAGCGACAAAAACAAGCTGGAAAATGTAACAATATCAAGCGGTGATGATAAAACACTACTGGGATTCGGAGCAGGAGCAGAAAACAGTACAGTCACTTTAAAGGATGTAATCATAAAACAAACAAACAATGCTGTAAGTGCACAAGGTGGCTCTACAATAACAATCACTGGAGGTTCATTTGCTTCAAAAGAAGCAACAATAGTTGCCTCGCAAAACAGCAAAGTCACTATAAACGATTCTACGATTACATCATCTGACGACTCTGGACTCTGGGCAAAAGAAAGTGGCACGATCTCCATGACTGGAGGCTCTATTAATGCTTCCCACGCTGGTGCTAGCTTCTTGAACAGTAACAGCGACAAAAATAAGCTGAAAGGTGTAACAATATCAAGTAATGAAGACGGAAAACAAATAACCTTTGGAGTAAAGGTACAAGAGAACAGTACAGTCACTTTAGAAGATGTAACCGTAAAACAAGCAGAAAACGCTATTCTTGCAAATAATAGTTCTAAAGTAAAGGTCACTGGAGGCTCATTCGCTTCAAAAGAGGAAACAATAGCTGCCTTGAAAAACAGTGACATCACTATAGAGGGCGCTCAAATTACATCATCTAATAACTCTGGACTCGTGGCACAAAATGGTGGCTCAATCTCTATGAATGGAGGTTCCATTAAAGCTTCACAAGCTGGTGCTTACTTTTTGAACAGTAATAGCGACAAGAACAAACTAAAGGATGTAGAAATATCAAGTAATGAAGGCGGAACACCTATACTCTTTGGAGTAAAAGCAGAGAAGAACAGTAAAGTTGATTTAGAAGGTGTAAGATTCTCTCAAGCAGACAGTGGTATATCTGCAGATAGTAATTCTGAAATAACAATCTCTAAAGGAGAGTTTGACTCTAAAAAGGTAACTATACACGCTGAAAACGGCAGCACAATCACTTTAAAGGACAATACTAAAGTTACATCATCTGATAACGTTGGGCTCATGGCAGAACAAGAATCCACAATCAACATGACCGGAGGAGAAGTAACTGGAAAAACAGGAGTCGTTGGAGCAAAAAATGGCGGACACATTACGGTAGAAAATGTTACCCTAACAATAGATGGCGCCGATCCCATTGAAAATAACGAATCAATTACAAGTGGTTTTGGTGCATTTTCTGAGGGTAAAGATAGTCTAATTGAGTTAACTGGAGATGATACAAAGATTAAAAATAGTATAGTTGGACTTCAGACAAAAAAAGAGGGTGCAATCAGTATGAATGGAGGCTCCATTAATGCCTCATACGTTGGTGCTCGCTTTACGGAAAGTAAAAGCAACAAAAACAAACTGAAGAATGTAATAATATCCAGCAATAAAGAGAATGAGCTACTAGTCAATGGAATCAATGCAGGAAAAGAAAGTATAGTCTCTCTAGAAAATGTAAACGTAAAACAAGCAGAAAACGCCGTTGTTTCAGATAGTAATTCTAAAATAGAGATTACTGGAGGATCGTTTGATGCAAAACTAGCAACAATCGCTGCTCTAAACGGCGGCACCATTATTTTAACCGACAATGCACAAATTACATCATCTGATAACTCTGGGCTCTATGCACATGACAATGGCGTAATCAAGATGACTGGAGGAACTGTAGCTGGAAAAATAATAGCATTGTCTGCAGAAAATAGCGGACATATTACCATCACAGATGGTACTCTAAAAACAACAGACGATGGTATCGGTGCAGATGCTGATGGCTCTAAAAGTGTGATTGAGTTGGAAAATACAACGGTCAGTGATAGTGCAATTGGTCTTAAAGCAGAAAACAATGGTGCAATCAGTATGACTGGGGGAAGCATTAAAGCTTCTGTAGCTGGTGCTGTCTTTTCTAAAAGTGAGAGCGAAGAAAACTATCTGGACAATGTGATAATATCAAGTAGTAAAGGTGGTGCGCTACTAGGCTATGGAATTCAAGCAGAAGAAACAAGTAAAGTCACTTTAAAAAATGTAACCATCTCTGACGCAATTAATGCCGTAGCTGCGTATGACAATTCTACAATAAAAATCTCTGGGGGATCATTTAAGGCAGAAGATGAAACAATATATGTAGCAGATGGCGGCACCATCAATTTAGACGATGCAGCACAAATTACCTCATCTAATAGTTATGGACTCCGTGCAGACGGTTTAAACTCTACCATCACAATGAATAAAGGACACGTCAAAGGGGACCGTACAGCATTGAGTGCGGAAGGTGGTGGTCATATTACGGTCACAGGTGTTACTATCACAACAGAAAAGCAGCTTAGCGGATTAGGTGCAAGTGTTATCAATTCTAATAGTATGATCGAATTGCGTGGAACAGATATTAAAGACACTTCGACTGGACTCCTTGCACAAGACGGCGGCGTAATCAAAATGAAGAAGGGAACCATTACAACTTCTACAGTTGGTGCTACCATTTCAAACAGTAAGAGCAACGAAAACAAATTGGAAGATGTGACAATATCAAGCAATGGAAAAGGTAACTCGATCATATTTACAGGATTAAATGCCCAAGCAAGCAATATCACTTTAGAAAATGTACACATTACACAAGCATTCACCGGCGTAATGGCAATGGATCATTCTCAAATCACAATCTCTGGAGGATCATTTGCTGGAAACAATGTGGGGATACGTGCAGAGAGTGGAAGCACCATTACTTTAGCTGAAAATGCCCAAATTACATCATCTAATGGTTATGCCCTCCATGCAACCGGCTTAGACTCCACCATCACAATGATGACAGGAAGTATAACAGGAACAGAGGCAGCATTAGCTGTTGAAAACGGTGGGCATATTGATGCAACAAATATTTCTGCAACAGCAGAGAAAAATGGCATAAAATTTGAAAATCCTGAAGAAGATACAACCTCAGAAATTAATTTAACCAACGCAAAGCTTCACATTAAAAACGGTACTGGAATTAATGTAGATGAGTCAACCGGCACAGTCAATCTTGGCGAAAAATCAGAAATCCGTGGTGATGTTTTACTAGTAAACAAAGATTCAACAAAAGGAAATAATTTCACTTTCACCCTCAATTCTGATGACTCCATATTAGAGGGTAGAGCAAAAATTATTAACAGCCCTAAAACAATCTTTAATTTGCAAAACAATACACAATGGATTGTAAAAAACAGTGCCCATGAAACAGATGAAGATGGTCAACTGCTTGATATTGCTCAAAGATCTCGTTCTGATGTTTCCACGCTTAATCTCGATAATAGCTCCATTATCTTTAGCGAACCAACAGAAGAGCATTATCACACATTGCATATAGGTTCTGGTAAACCAGACACACAAGAAGTTTACAAAGCCTCTGGTGATGCAAAGATTTACTTCAATATTGCTTGGAGTGATGGTGTAGCAAGTGCCGATCAAAAAACCGATAGGCTTCTCATTCACGGTGATGTCTCAGGCAACACAACAGTTTATATCAA
>NZ_JBHIMW010000017.1:0-3516 GCF_042194445.1 Bartonella sp. MF74HXZ
ATAAAGCCGGATTAGAAAAGATTAATGCTGCTGATGACTATGCAAATTTTTTAACCAGAACTCTTTTGGGGACGAGTGATGAGAGCTCTAAAATAAATGTTTTGACAACAGATAGTAGTGGCGCATGGGAAGGTGTGTCAAATATATCTAAAGCCAAAAATATGAGTGATCAAAAAACGCCCCAGTTCATAAGAGTTATTCATATGAATTCTGCAGATACAGAAGCCAATGATGTTTATGAAGAAGAAAAAAACTTTAATGTTTCAACGCCTGAGGTTGCGCAGCCAGTAAATAAGCTACCTGTTGTTTTTCAGAGTCGTGCGGGGCTAACCCGTGCTGCTGGCGATCCTCCTGCTAGTATAACATTGGGTGATGGGGCATCTGTAGTCAGAGAGGCATCTATTGCGATAGGTTCGAAGTATGATCCGAAAGCTTATGGTGATGGGGGGGGGGAGGTTTTTAGGCCGCCCCATGTTTATGGGCGTGGTGGGATTGCTATAGGCTCTGGTGCTAAGATTGGTGTTAGTGGTTCTGAGAACGATATGCCCGAATATGCGATAGCTATTGGTCTTCGTTCAGTCGTGGGCTCAAAGGCAGACGGTTCAATAGCTTTTGGTGATACGGCTAAGGTTTCGGACGGTCTTGAGGGCGCTGTCGCTTTGGGTCGTTTTAGTGTGGCTATAAAGGCAGGGGGTATTGCAGGATATGACCCCATAACTGGAAAAGTCACAACTAAAACAGATGAAGCATGGGTATCTAAAAAAGGCTTTGGTGCAATTACTATTGGGAGTGTTCCTATTCAAGGAACGCGACAAATTACTGGATTGTCAGCTGGGACTGACGATACTGATGCAGTAAATGTTGCGCAATTGAAAGAGGTGGCAAAGCTTGTAGGAGGGAGTTGGAAATACTCTATTGAAGGTAAAGGTACTACAACTGTTCTTGTGGATACCACACTAGACTTTTCATCAGGAGGGGATAACTTCAGGATTAAGAGAGATAAGGACGATAAAAATAAGCTAATATTTGGTTTGACTAATGATATATCACTCCATACCTTAACATTAAAAGGGAAAACAAACTTAGATGACAAGGGCTTAGTAATTGTTGATGGTCCGAAAATAACGACCGATGGTATTGACGCTAGTAGTAAAAAGATAACGGGAGTTGCAACGGGTACTGATGATACTGATGCAGTGAATTTTGCACAGCTAAAAGCAGCACAAGAAGCAACGGTTATAAAAGGTTTAAAAATTAACACTACTGGCAAAGATTTTGCAGATGCTGTGGCTGATGGGGAGAGATCAATTGCTATTGGTGACAGTGCAAAGAATTATGCAGAACAGGGGATTGTTCTTGGTTATAATGCATCTGCAACGAAGGATGCGCCGTATAGTATTGCTATAGGTTCCTCTGCAAAGGCGACGGCAGGAGATACCATTCTTTTGGGGCGAGATACAGTGGCTACAGAAGACAATACTATAGCCATAGGTCATAAAGCTCAGACAACAAACAGGTATGCTATTGCTATAGGTTACATGACTCACGCTATGGGTCTAAGTAGTCTCGCAATAGGTGGTGAATATAATCCGGATAGCGAACACGGGGAAAATGATTATACAACTGCGGGGGATGATTATTCAACAGCTGTAGGAGCCGTTTCTAAAGCCCTAGGGTTTGGTTCGACAGCTCTTGGTCATCGTGCATATGCATTTGATCAAAACGCTATTTCTATCGGCTTTTATTCAAAAGCAAATGGGACTGGAAGTATTGCTTTAGGTGCCAATTCTAACGTGACGGTTGATGGTGGTGTTGCTTTGGGAAGCGATTCTGTAGCGGATGTTGGAGCTAGTGTTGCGGGTTATGATCCTAGTACTAGAGAGAATGCAGATAAACAGGACAACACATGGCTATCCGGTCTTGGTGCACTAAGTATTGGTGATGCTAAGCAAGGAAAAACCAGACAGATTGTAGGTGTTGCCGCTGGTACGAACGACTCTGATGCGGTAAATGTTGCGCAGCTAAAAGCTCTACAAGACTCTATAAATCCAAGTTGGGAACTCTCTGTTAATGGTAAAAATACGACGAATGTTAATTCAACTAGCCCATTGGATTTGGTAACTGGAAGTACAAATCTTAATCTTACAAAGGGCGAAGATGACAATAAGGTACAATTTGATCTGGCTCAAGATGTTGCATTAACGAGCTTAAAGGCAGGCACAAATACCCTAGATGCAAAAGGCTTAGTGATTACAGGTGGTCCGAAAATAACAACCGATGGTATTGACGCTGGCAGTAAGAAGATAACAGGCATTCAAGATGGTGCACTCACAGCAGAATCAACCGAAGCGGTCAATGGTTCCCAACTTTTGGCAACAAATAATGAAATTAACGAAGTAAGAGACAGTATCCTTGTTAAGCAAGTAGCAGCGGAGAAATCTATGCGCAGTCTCCGTAATGGAGGAGAAGGTGTTATCACTATTGGTGGGGCAACTGGTGGCAATGAAATCAGTATTCTAAATAAGGATAATGGAGCTCGGAAAATTTCCGGTCTACTCGACGGGGCAATCAGTGAAACTTCAACAGACGCAGTAAATGGCTCACAGCTTCATACCCTAGGTAGCGGTGTTGCATCTTATTTTGGTGGTGGTGCTAAATATGAAGGTGGCGCATGGACCGCTCCTACATTCAAGGTTAAGACCTTCAATAAAGATGGCGCTGCGACTGAGAAGTCTTATGACAATGTCGCGACTGCCTTTACTGGTGTTGGTGATTCATTCGAGAACGTTAAAGATGCATTCAAGAATGTTAAGGATGAAATTACCAAAGAGATTGAAAAAGACATTACCCTTGTTCAAAGCGATTCCTTGTTATGGGACAAGGCTAAAGGCGCTTTTGTGGCAACGCATGGAGAAAAGGAAAGCAAAACAAACAGCAAGATCACATCACTTGCAAATGGAGACATTACTTCAACCTCAAGCGATGCTGTAGCTGGTAATCAGCTTCATACCCTAGGGAGCAGTGTTGCAAAATCTTTAGGTGGTGGTGCTGGCTATGAGAATGGCGCATGGGTTGCTCCTACATTCACGGTTAAGACCTTCAATAAAGATGGTACTGCGACTGAGAAGTCTTATGACAATGTCGCGACTGCCTTTACTGGTGTTGGTGATTCATTGGAGAACGTTAAAAACGAGATTACCAATCAGATTACTAATGCGAAAAGTGATTCTTTGAACTGGAGCGATGCAGATAATGCATTTGTAGCACAGCGTAGAAAGTGGGATAAAAGTGACAAACGTTTCGACTACATAAATGAAAAAATTAAGTATCTTGCGGATGGAGATATTTCTGCTAGCTCAACAGACGCAGTAAATGGTTCCCAGCTTCATAGCCTAGGGAGCAGTGTTGCAAAGTCTTTAGGTGGTGGTGCTGGCTATGAGAATGGCACATGGGTTGCTCCTACATTCACGGTTAAGACCTTCAATAAAGATGGTACTGCGACTGAGAAGTCTTATG
>NZ_JBHIMW010000018.1:0-1511 GCF_042194445.1 Bartonella sp. MF74HXZ
GCATTCACATTCTTGACACTCGTATCAAGATCAGAAAAGGCTGAACCAACATCGTTATGTGATTTAGTCGTTACCGTACCATCATCAGAAACATTAGAGATGTTATAAGTCGGAGCTGTAAAAACACCATCTTTAAATGCAGCATCTCCACCTAAAAACTTGGCAACATCCTCACCGATTGTGTTAACCTGTCCACCCGTGATTGCATCATGTGAACCCTTGGAAATATTACCATCAGCAACATTATGAAGACCTACAGCTGGAGAATCCTTACCTTTTCCTAAAGTCACACTTGTGTAATTAATGCTGCCATTTTCCTCACCTGTTTTATCATAATGAACAACTGCTGATTCATCAGACTGAAGACTGTTCGAAAGATCTTTCAAGCCTTTATCAAGCTGGCCTTTGTTAACAGCTTCATTATCGTTGGTCGCTGCCTTCACACCAGAAAGTGTCCGATCCGCACCAGACTTATTAGCAATAGTGATGCTCGTACCTTCTACTTCGCCACCAATATTGATAACCCTTGTCGTTTCATCCTGCTTAACAAGGCTATCTCCTACGACTTTGCTAATCTCCTTGTTAATCTCGTTATGAATGTTCGTGAAAGAACTGCCAACGCCTGCAAAAGCTTCCGCTACACTATCATAACTCTGCTCTTCAACAGTACTCCCATCTTCATTGATTGTTTTAACCTTAAAACTAGGAGCGGTCCATTGACCATTCTCATACTTGGCGCCACCTCCTAAAGACGTAGAAACCCCTGTGCCAAAGCTATGAAGCTGTGAGCCATTTACTGCATCATGTGAATCCTCGGCAATATTACCATTGCCAACATTATGCAATCCAACAGTACCTGTTTTGGGATCTCCAAAAGTTACACTATTCTTATTAACTTTACGCGCTGATCTGGTAAGTGTACTGACCCCTTCTGCATCTTCTTCTATATCGTAGAAAACTGCTACAGAACGCACTTCTTCAATTTCATTAGTAAGTGCATCCACGTTCTCATCAAGCTGACCTTTGTTAACAGCTTCATTAGCATGCTCTGCATCCTTCACGCCAGAAAGTATTCTATCCTTACTTTCCTTATCAGAAATACTGATATTCGTACCTTCTTTTTCACCACCTATCTTGATCAGATTGGACTTTTCATCAAACTTAACAAGACTATCACTTACCACATTGGTAATATCGTTTTTAATATTCGTGAAAGATGTACCAACATCAGCCAAAGCTTCTGCTACAGTATCATACTTCTTCTCTTCTTCAGTACCATCATCCTTAACAGTCTTAACCTTGAAACTAGGAGCGGTCCATTGACCATTCTCATACTTGGCGCCACCTCCTAAAGACGTAGAAACCCCTGTGCCAAAGCTATGAAGCTGTGAGCCATTTACTGCGTCTGTCGAAGTTTCACTGATAGATCCAGCTGCAAGAGACGTGATCTTGCTATTTTCCTTTTTACCATCTTCCCCATGCAGGGCGACAAAAGCACCTTCAGTCTTGCT
>NZ_JBHIMW010000019.1:0-1306 GCF_042194445.1 Bartonella sp. MF74HXZ
TGGTGAGAATGGGGGTAGGTACCTCTTTTACCGCGTTCCAGGGCGTGGAAGGATGTCTTTTGACGAAGATCTTGAAGCAGGAAAGGATTATTATATATATCTCATCCTAAAAGATCAGACGAATGAGATATCCTTTAAAATTTCGCAAAATCCGACGGTTCCTGATGGCTATACAGAGAAGAATTCTCTAAAGATCGGTGGATTTCATACGCTTTGTGCGGATGTTGGTGAGATTGAAGGACATCTCTTATCGGGTTATCAAGCGGGGGATGTTTTGCCCAATTCTGTTTGGTGTTTAAATCACCGTCCACGTAGTGACCCAGAGGGAATGGTTTACAATCCGTGGCATAATATTTGGGTTGATATCTATCTTCAATCAGGGACAGGTGTAAATGCAAAGTCGGCATATGGTGTTCCGATTACGACCAATCGTAGCTATGCAGATCATGCTTTTGATTTTTGGTCTGTTAATAAGAGATTTTTGACGAGTGATGAGTTCTCGCCATGCATGTATAGAAGTAATCAAGCAACCAGTATTGTCGACAATCAAGCGCCTTCTCCTAAGACGTCTGGAGGACACGTTGATACAAACAATAGACGGATGATTTCGCATATTGGTTGTGAGGATGGTTGCGGTTATGTGTGGCAATATTTGTCTGGTTGTTATCCAGTGACTAAATGGCATACAGGGGAGTAAGGAAGCAGTTTACGTGTAGACATAAATGTTATGTTGGGAGGAGGCGATTGGACTGGTGGCTCTAACAATGATCATCTTGTGCGGAACTTTGCGCATTCTCGTTATGTCGAAGATGAAAAAATAGGCGCCCGTGGATGTAGCGACCCATTTTATTATAATTAGTGCGAGATTGATTAGAACATCATTTTATTCCGCCCCACTTTTGTGGGGCTTTTTTTATGGAGCGTCAGATGAGAAAGATATCGAAAGAAGGATTAGAGCTTATCAAACAATGGGAAGGATTGCGTTTAGAGGCTTATAGAGATACGGCATGTGTTTGGACGATTGGTTATGGTCACACCAGCAATGCGGGTCACCCCCTTGTCAAAAAAGGCATGTGTATTAACAAAGAGCAAGCGGAAAAAATTCTTTGTGAGGACTTAAAGCAATTTGAGAAGACGGTAGAGGAATCGGTCACGGTTTCGTTAACGGATTGCCAATTCGCGGCATTAGTCTCGTTTTGCTATAACGTAGGAACAGCTGCTTTTCGCAAGTCAACATTATTGAAGAAGCTTAATCAAGGGGATTATGAAGCCGTACCCTTAGAATTACAGAAATGGAATAAGGTTG